>JACMPF010000059.1 GCA_014377665.1 Pedobacter sp.
ATCCATATCGCTTGGACCTGATCCATGAACCAAAACTACCAAAGGGTAATTAACTGCTTTTTTTGGTGTGGTAAGAATGCCTACAAGCTTATGCTTTTCGGTAGTAACATAAATTTCCTTTTCGCTATATAAAGTAGTATCCGCATAGGAAGGCTTAATGTAATCCATCGAAGGAGATTTCGGTTGTAAGAACAAGCCCACAATCTTTTCAGTTTTATTGTAAGCAATTGTAAAATTTTGACCGTCGTTTGCAAATTTGCCCTCAACTGAAAGCACAAAAAGATCTCCCTGTAATTTGCTACTCAAAATATTTACGGTCTGAAGCTTACCTAATTTTTCGGATATTGAGGTCCACATTTCCTGAAGCTTCGTGGCAGGCACTTTAGCTTGAAAGCTGGCATCAAAATATACGTAGGCTTCTGTGTATTTTTCTTCCGACATCAGGGCAAAGAAGTCTTCAGTTTTGCCAAAAAGATTGAGCATTCCCTGAGAAAAAGCAGATGTAGTGGAAAGTAGAATAAAGAATAAAAGAATAGTCTTCTTCATGAATAAGTTTGAATGGTTAGCTATTAAAAATTAACTGTAACAAAGTTAGCAAAATTTAATAAGTATATTCCGGCATCAATTATCCAAATAGCGCGTGACGCCCCCCAAAGTATGAAATTTAATATTGATCAGCAGTCTTTAACGGATTTGAATATTTTCAGTTCTGCATCCAACGCTGAAGCTATAGTCGGTATATTCAAATTCACGAAAACGATAGGCGGCAAAGAGATGATCTATGAAATGATGAGAAACCCATCGTCGGACATAAAATTTCTTTCGAACCGAGTAGCCGCGATCTCCTGGTTTTTAAAAGGACACATTATTTTAGAACTAAGCAACAATCAGCTCGATTTGATTGAGCATTACCTAAAACACAACAAGCGTCACCTCAAAGGAAATATTCTAGATGCTACAGTAGATTTTATAAAGAATAAGTTCTCAGCGGGGGCAGATTACTATATTGTGGAAAGCGGGCTCAAAAATTTTTTAAAGCTGGCTCAATTTCTTGAGGAATATCTTAAGGTAGTTAGTAATACCGACTCCCCCGAAGGGTTGAAATTACAAGCAAAACGAATGGTAGAGATTCTTGCATTGCCTGCAATAAGGAAGATGATCTCTATTAAACCGCAAAAACTTAGATTTTATCACTTAAGTAGGTTGGACGGTGTGTTTAGAAAACAACATAAAAAAGAAATGACCGAACTATTGAGATTGGTTTACGAGCTGGACGTTTATGAAGCGCTAGCCTACGTAACCATGCACAAAGGTTTAAGCCTGCCTAGCTACTCCGAGAGTAACAGCGCGAACCTATCAATTAAGGAACTCTATTACCCTGGAATTATTAATGCGGTGACAAATAATGTAGAAATTCAGGAGCACAACAATATGACTTTTCTGACAGGATCAAATATGGCCGGGAAGTCGTCATTTTTGAAAGCAACAGGTTTATGCGTATATCTGGCTCACATTGGTTTTCCTGTTTTTGCTAAATCGATGCGCACAACGATTTTTAACGGGATGATCACCACGATCAATCTTCCTGATAACATCAAAGATGGCTTGAGTCACTATTACACAGAAGTCAGACGCGTGAAAGAAACTGCCCTACAATTAAGAGATGGAGGAAGGGTGTTCGTGATCTTCGACGAACTGTTTCGAGGTACAAATGTGAAAGATGCTTTTGACGCCTCACTACTGATCATGAATGAACTGACCCAAGTAAAAAGCTCAGTTTTTTTGATTTCTACCCACATCGTTGAGCTTGCAGAAGAGCTAAAGACGCATAAAAACGTATCCTTTAAATACATGGACACTTTCTTTGAACACGACCGGCCCGTCTTTACCTACAAATTGATGGATGGGATTTCTAAAGAAAGACTAGGTATGTATATAGTTAAAAATGAAAGGATTGTGGAGATAATCCAGGAAGCTGCAAGAAATCATTAAGCACAAAAAAGCGGGAACATTCCAAAGAACACTCCCGCCTCACAAATAATACTTGTGTCTATTTGGTATTTTTCTTTTCTGTAACCTCAGTACGGATTTCCTGAGCAAGGTTTTTCAAATCCTGCATTCCTTTTCTTACTCTAGTTCCAGCTGCACCGTTTCCAGAATTGTAAAATTTAGCTGCATCTGCTTCGACCGATGCTACCAGCTCTTTAAGTTTTGTGAAATTTTCCATGTTTATTTTTTTATAAGTATGTCGAATATAGGTTTTTATCATTAAAACAAGCACTTTTTGCTGAAAAGTATTTTTTTTAATAAAGTCTAGCCGGCCATTTCTTCTCGAGCCCAGGCTACAATGGAATCCAAAATGGGTGTAAGCAGCAGGCCAGATTGCGGATTGGGTGAGGCCCTTAAAGGAATGATAGATATCAAACAATTAACAATCTGGGCTTTTGTAATTTTAATTTATCCAAATAGAAGAAAGGCAATAATCAAGGTGACAATAACATTGAATCCCTGAGCAATTAAGAATGCGTAAAACGGTTTTTTGCTATTCTTTCCAAAAAGATCTTTAAAGTTGGTTTCCAGTCCTATGCTAGTGAACGCCAAAGCGAACCACAGACCTTGCAAATTCTTTAAACTCCCCTTCACCGCAGAATTAACTTCTGCTGGAACAAAAAATGAAAATACTAACGAAGCCACGATAAATCCGATAACAAATTTCGGAAAGCGCTCCCAAATCACTTTCAAGGTAGGTTTCGCTGCTTCTTCCTCCCCCATTGGATGTTTCTTATAAGTCCAATACACTGAAATGGCGAAAGCCGCAATTCCAAGCAATACATTTTGAGAAAACTTCACAATCGTACTGATCTTCAAGGCCTCCTCACCAACCAAAGTGCCCGAAGCGACTACCGCACCGGTTGTATCTATGCTACCCCCTAACCATGCTCCGGTTACTGCTTGAGGAAAATGAAAGTAGGCGGCGATATAGGGCATGAAAATCATCATAGGTATCGCGGTTATGAGCACCATGGAAATAACGTAAGAAAGTTTCTTGGAATCCCCATTTATCGCACCAGAGGTCGCAATTGCCGCCGACACACCACAGATAGACACCGCACTGGATATCATCATTGTGAGCTCATCATCTACTTTTAACTTTCTACAAAGCCAAAATGCAAAATACCATACCGACAGCACCACCACAAGAGCCTGAATCAGCCCCAAAGATCCTGCCTTCAGAATATCAGAGAAAATTACTGTAGTTCCCAGTAATACCAATCCAATCTTTACAAGCAACTCGGTGGACAATGCTAACTTAAACCATTCCGGTAGTTTCATAAAGTTTCCAATAATAAGTCCTATCGTCAAACTGAAAATCACCGCCTCCAGGTTCAATGCTTTAATTTGGGCATTGCCAGCAAGCACTAGAGCTACCATGGTCAATAGATAAACCACAGGAAATGTCCTTAAATTAGAAGCTACAGATTTCCCTGTCAAAAGGGTACCTAAAGTAGAAATCACGAGTACAAAAAGGAATTGCAAGCCTATGATTTGTAAATTACTCGTAGAGCATACAGTTGTTGATAGCTCTGCTCCCGTTTTCCAACTAAAAGAAGGTACAGGTAAAATAAGACCAATAAAGGCCAAAAGGATGATGAGTCCACCAAGGATGACGACTACCCAGTCCTCATGAATAGTTAACTTTTTTTGTACTGACATTATTAAATTTTATGTGGTTTATGTGTTAGTTCAATAGAAAAGATATCAATAAGCGCTTGTCTGGCGGCATGGTATCCGCACATTCCATGTACACCACCACCAGGAGGTGAAGATGAAGAGCAAATGTATAATCCTTTTGCGGAAGTTCGGTACGGTGAGCGCCTCAGTGCTGGCCTCGTAAAAAGCTGACCCAGATCAATTACCCCACCATTAATATCTCCACCAATATAGTTTGGATTATAAGCCTCGACTTCAGCCGTGTTCATTGAATGTTTCGCCAATATAAGTTCTTTAAAGCCGGGTGCAAATCGTTCCACCTGTTGCTCTATGATAGCTGTCATGTCTTTAGTAGATCCATTAGGTACATGGCAGTATGCCCAGGCAGTATGTTTTCCCTCAGGCGCACGCGTATCGTCAAAAAGACTTTGCTGAGCGAGTAGTACATAGGGCTTTTCCGAATGTTGACCTTGCCAGGTTAATTTCTCCGACAATGAAATCTCTTCAATCGTATTGCCAAGATGAACGGTTCCCGCTTTTCGTGCCTCTAATGCAGTGAAGGGTATAGGGCCATTAAGTGCCCAGTCAATTTTGAAAACTCCCATACCATATCGGTAACGCTCCAGTTGCCATTTATAGAGCGAAGAAAACTTATGCCCCGCAATTTGTAACAGCTGTTTAGGCGTAACATCAAAAAGCACGGTTTTGGCAGATGGAAGATCATTTAGACTTTTAACAAATTGTCCGGTTTGGATCCGTCCTCCCAGAGAAATGAAATACGAAGCTAAGGAATTGGCAATCTCTTTAGATCCCCCCTGAGGAATTGGCCAACCTTTAATATGTCCTGCCGTCATCAAGACAAGCGCAACCGCAGAGGTGCTCAGGTTTGACAATGGCTGTATCGCATGCGCGGCCATGCCTGCCCACAGTCCCTTTGCTTCTTTAGTTTTAAAACGCTTTGCAAAATAACTTGCAGAGGTTAATGCCTTTAAACCAAATTGTGCCATTGCAATTGGATGTTCAGGAAAATGAAGTGGAGAAAGCACATCTGAAGCGATTAGCGGCCAGTCTCTCACCAACGGACTAAAAACATCCAGGTAAGTTTGCTCATCAGCCCCGAGTAGCCTCGCAGTTTCTTCTACAGAACTTGCAAGTACCGCTGCGGTACCATCGTCAAAAGGGTGCGCTGCGGCTAAGTCTGGTTGTATATAAATAAGCCCATGATCAGATAAAGGTAAAGTCTCAAAAAACGGGGATCCTAATGCAAGTGGATGAATGGCTGAACATACATCGTGTACAAATCCAGGAAGTGTAAATTCAGCGGAAGTAAGTCCGCCCCCAATTACATCTTTACCTTCAATAAGTAACACAGCTAACCCCTCTTGTCTTAAAGTAATAGCTGCCGCAAGCCCATTCGGGCCGGAGCCAACAACTATAGCATCGTATTCCGTATTATTCATTTATAAAAAATTGTTTTGCCATCGTGAAGATATACAATTTGTTTTAGCATTAATATTTTCCTAAACTGAAGGAACTTTCAGAGGCAAACCTATTTTCTTTCAAGTTTATCCATAATTAATAAGCTTTCCGGTAATCAAAGAACAACCATATCCGTCAGGGTTACCAATAGCTAAACTAGAAAGTCGTAGATTCACAACTGGCTTGGGATAACAGTTTTAGCGAGCCATTTAAACATGAATATAAAGATCGCAATGCTGACCATCGTCGGCTTCACCCTATTTTCTTTTACCAATTGTAGCTTTGTAAAAAATCTTAACCAATATGACCACGCAGCGGTAGTTACCGCTCACCCCGGAGCTACAACAGTTGGTTTGAACATTTTGAAAGGTGGTGGTAATGCCATTGATGCTACCATTGCTGTACAATTTGCTTTGGCGGTGGTTTACCCGAATGCTGGAAATATCGGTGGGGGTGGATTTATTGTCTATCGAGACAACAAAGGCATTTCGAACACCCTCGATTATCGTGAAAAAGCGCCAACAAACGTCTCCAAAGATATGTACCTGGACGAAAAAGGAAATGCCATAACTGATAAAAGTTTATTTGGGGCATTGGCATCCGGGGTTCCTGGTAGCGTGGACGGCATGGTACAAGCGCATAATAAGTATGGCAAGCTCGATTGGAAGAAGGACCTACAACCGGCGATCGACCTGGCAGAGAAGGGATTTCCCATCACTCCGCAACAGGCTGATGAACTTAATAGTCGCAAAGCCGATTTTCAAAAATACAACCAACTACCTGTTGCCTTTGTTAAGGAGGCACAGTGGAAATCAGGAGACCTACTGAAACAACCGGAGCTAGCAAAAACTTTAAAACTAATTCGTGATAAAGGTAGAGCCGGGTTTTACGAAGGTCCGGTAGCGGCCGCCATAATTTCCGCAATGAAGTACACGAAAGGTGTCATCTCCAAAGAAGACTTGAAAAATTATCATGCCGTTTGGAGAAAACCAGTAACCGGAATGTACCAGAATTATAAAGTTATTTCCATGCCACCTCCATCGAGTGGTGGGATAG
>JACMPF010000060.1 GCA_014377665.1 Pedobacter sp.
AATTGTAATGACCTGATGTTTCCGGATCCTAAATTATTTACAAAAAAATCTTTAAGAAAGCTAAAAAAGGATTCAAGAGTTAAATTATAATCCCATAGACTTTGTAGCCCTTAGCATTTCTCTCTTCCCAGCTGCCCCTGGAAGTTTCTCAATGGTAAAACCGATACTTTTCAATACACGCTTTAGTTTGCCGGTAATTGCGTAGGTTACAAAAATTCCACCAGGCTTTAGAAACTGACAAACATGAGTGATGATCTCATCGGTCCACATTTCCGGTTGATGCTGGACAGAAAATGCATCAAAGTAGATAATGTGAAATTGTTCAGCTGTCTGATACCTGTGCAGGTAAGTGTGAATTATTCTAAGGTTTTGTCCTTGTAAAATTTCGACCGATTGTTGCATAGCTTTACCATAGTTCAGCATCATACCATTCCAAATCTTGGGCAGTACATACTGATTGTAGCCGGTAGACTCCAGTTCATCAGAGCGTAGTGGAAAGGCCTCTAATGCGGTATAGTTCAATTTGGTTTTGTGATAATCAGCATATGCAACACTCATGAGAAAGTTTAATCCTGTCCCAAATCCTACCTCTAAAACTTTAATTTCTTGCCCTGGAAAGGTGTCCACTGCGTGCTGTAAACCTGCTGCAATAAATACATGTTTGCTTTCCTGCAAGGCACCATGCTTGGAGTGGTAATGTTCACCAATACTCTCGTTAAATAAAGTATTTGATCCGTCGGCTGTTGGCGTAATCTTATTCATCATTACAAACATAATAAAATGCCCGAAGCGTGGTGCAATTACACATATACTTTTAACTTTAGGGTTCAAGGGCTATTAACCATCTGCAACAACTGAATAAATATGGATATAGAAACTTTTAGAGATTATTGTCTCAGCTTACATGGAACAACTGAGGGTATGAAATGGGAGCTTCTTTGTTTTATGGTTGAGGAGAAGATATTCGTTATTACTTCTCTTAATGATGGTACGCTTTGCTTTAAATGTGATCCCAATGATTTTGACGCACTAATAGCAAGGCATGGAATCAGTCAAGCTCCACATTTTGCACGTAGACAATGGGTCGCTATTGACAGTCTGGAAGTAATGCCAGATAAGGAATTAAAGCTATGCATTGAATCATCTCGATCTCTGGTTCTGAAAAAACTCAGTAAAAAAATACAAGCCAAATATGAAAATTAAAATTTTCTTAACTGTTGGTAGCACATTTAAAAAGGAATAGAATAGGTTACTTATGTTTCGAACAATCGTACAAAAAAATATTTCCAAATGACACACCAATTGAAAAGATTTTCTACTAAATACCTGTTAATATCATTTACCTTGCTTTTCCTGCTTTCCGTAAATGGTTGCAGTACAAAGATCAGTAAAGAAGCAAGTACGACTTCGTTGATCAAAGGATTTCTTACTCCACCTGCGTCAAGCAAACCAGGCGTATACTGGTATTTTATGGATGGCAATATGACTAAGGAATCGATAACTGCCGACTTAGAATCCATGAAGAAAGTTGGGATTGGGAATCTTATCTTCTTAGAAGTTAACGTTGGGATTCCAAGAGG
>JACMPF010000294.1 GCA_014377665.1 Pedobacter sp.
GCTTTATCACTGTACATGATGATGAAGATACAGGTGTTAGGGCCGCATTTGAGTTTATTAAATTTAGTGGAGGTTCCATAATTGACTCGCAATATGGAGGTGTGCGAAATTTCAAGTTTATTAATAACTATGAAGAATTTCAAACTGATCCAAATAGTATTTACACCAAGAAAGGCCTTCCTTTAGGAATAGAAAAGTTTGGTCCCGTAGATGATGACGTGGTTAAGCATCTTGAACGCTGGGGATGATGGATCACTTTCTATATATGCTATGCAAAGGAAAATACCCTATATAAATGTGGAGGTGCAACACAGACATGTTGATGAAAACCTAAGGCTAATTGAAATTGTCATTAAAGCACTGCAAGAAGTTTATCCTTATATAAAATAAGGGCCACGAAATAGCTTCGCAGCCCTTATTTTATATCTCCCCTTTGGGAATTTTGTGTTAAATGTGTATCGCCCTGTTCTCAGTAGCAGCCATTGCCGCTTCTTTTAACGCTTCCGTATAAGTTGGATGTGCATGACAAATTCTTGCGATGTCTTCTGCTGAGGCACGGAATTCCATGGCCACAACCGCTTCTGCAATCACATCTGCAACACGAGGGCCAATCATATGTACACCCAGAATCTCATCCGTCTCTGCATCTGCAAGCACTTTTACAAAACCATCAGTATCCATACTAGCTTTGGCTCTTCCACTTGCTTTAAATGGAAATGATCCGGCTTTATATTTAGTGCCATTTTCTTTCAATTGCTCTTCTGTATAGCCAACGGAAGCTACTTCTGGCCATGTATATACAACCCCGGGTATAAGATTGTAGTTAATATGGGGCTTCTGACCAGCTATACGCTCAGCTACGTAAATTCCTTCATCCTCTGCTTTGTGCGCAAGCATTGCACCTCTAATCACATCTCCTATTGCGAAAACGCCAGGAACAGAAGTTTCCAAATGCTCGTTTACAGGAATTTTATTTCCTCTCTCCTCAGTTTTGATGCCAATGGCCTCCAGATTCAAACCCGCAGTGTAAGCAGTACGACCAACGGCAACTATACAGTAGTCGGCATCGAGGTGTATTTGTTCACCCTTTGCGTTCTCAGCCGTTACGGTAACAGTTTTACCTTTAGTCGTTGCACCAGTAACTTTGTGATTCATGTAAAACTCCATGCCTAATGATTTCTTTAGCACACGTTGAAGCTCTTTACCCAGCCCGGCATCCATTGTCGCGATGATTGATGGTAGAAATTCGATCACTGAAACCTTAGTTCCTAATCGAGCATACACAGAGCCTAATTCAAGTCCGATAACTCCACCGCCAATTACTATCATTTGCTTTGGAACTTCCTGAATATTTAAAGCCTCTGTTGAAGTAATAATTCTCTTCTTGTCAATAGGTAAAAATGGAAGTACAGTAGGCTTCGAGCCAGAGGCGATGATCACATTTTTTGCAGTGAGGGTCTCTGTTTCGCCACCTTCTTTGGTGATCATAATGGTGTTTTTATCTACAAAAGATCCAATCCCCTCAAACGAATCAATCTTATTCTTTTTAAATAGATAGGTGATACCTGCAGTATTTTGATTTACCACGTCATTTTTACGAGCAATCATCTGCGGCATATCAACTTTAAGATCTTTCAATACGATACCATGAGTTTTAAAAGTATGCGCAGCATTGTGGAAATGTTCCGAAGAATCCAACAGGGCCTTAGATGGTATACACCCAACATTGAGACAAGTACCTCCGAAAGTTTTGTATTTTTCTATTACTGCGGTTTTTAATCCTAGCTGAGCACATCTGATTGCTCCTACATATCCGCCCGGTCCTGAGCCAATTACAACTACATCGTATTGCATATGAAAGTTTTTTTTTCAAAGTTAACAAACCTCGAAAGAATATAGGCACCAGGATCTGGCTTTATTGTAAAACTTCTATCTTACCAATACAATCTGAGCGGTTTCTACAACGTCCTTCCTGGTTTTATAATTAAGGAATTTGAGTTTCATCCTGGTAATTCTATACGTATCAAAGCTTTTGTAGGGTTGCATTACAATACCTTTTTGAGCCAGGGCGTCCAAAGACTCCTTATTCCCATATAGAAAATAAGGCGCTTTTGGAAGTTTCTGCTCCTCCCCTGGCCAATAGTCGTGAACAACTTTTTCAGTATAAAAGTCGATGGCGTAAGAGAAGTTATTGACCACTTTCACAACTGGAAGGTTATGTGGATTATTCCGATTTAGCCAAAAAGCGGCCTGACTATCCCCCTGGTAGGTGGTCAGGGTTGGATAATAGGCAAGATTAAAATAGATATTCACAAATATGATTACGGTAGCAGTTCTCAAAATCAGCAAAAACCTCCCTTTTGTGTATTTTGGAAGTAAAAACATTAGCCCCAATATAGCCAAAAGCAAAACCATAGTATAAAGAGCAAGCTCAGGCCGGAAAAGGCCGTGAATTATCGTGACTAATACAATAAGCAGAAACAGTATTCCTGTCTGTATGGCGTTTGCTATTTTCACTTGCTTTACGTTATGCAGTGTAGCTAAATATTGTGCGGTCAGGATGGCGTAGAAAGGAAAGATAATCACAACATAGTGCGGCAATTGAAATTGAGAAGCGGAAAGCACCAGCAAAGCAAGGCCTGCTCCGCACATAGAAACCCAATCTTGCTGTCTCAATCGTTTTGACTGGTCACGAAAAAAATTAACAACTGCGAAGCACAGTAGGACTGACCATGGAAGAAATGCCCATAAAGTAGTGTGAAGGAAGAACGTCGGGTCACCTCCAGCTTTTTTATAGGGGCCGGTGTTGAAGAAACGACCAAATTGGCTATCCCAAAAGAAGAATCTGATTCCTGAAACGTTGGGTTGATCAAAAACTACCTTTTCTGGATGGCTATCAAACTGGAGGTAAAGGCACCATAGTTCTGGGGTGATAAAGACTAGCACCATCAACATTGCAAGGAGCCAGCGGAAATTAAATAGCATCTTCCAATTTTTCATGATAATAAAGGAAATGGCTATGGCTCCAAAAACAGGTATTAATGCAAAGATACCTTTGGTCATGACAGCGCTGGCTGCCCAAAGTGATCCGATTAACAGCTGCCAAAACCAGTTTTTATCTTGCGATTTGAAAAAATGATAGACACTGCCGATTATTAAGCCTGTTAAATAGGGTTCTGCCCTTACGTCCATATCGGAAATAATCAAGTGTTGGGAAGTGAGTAATATCAACGCAGCCAAGAGGCCGATCTCCTTCGAATAAAATAGTTTAGCTAGTTTGTAGGTATAGCCAGCTGCCATCATGCTAAACAGCACAGCCGGAAGCTTATAGGCCCAAGTTTGGAAGCCAAATAATTTAAATGAAATAGCCGCCATCCAAAATGGGAAGTGTGGTTTATCAAGCCAGTCTCTCCCATCTACAAACAATTCAGCAAAGTTATTTCTAACCACCATCGACTTAGCTATAGAAGCATAGAGCGCACCATCGGGCCCAATTATAGTAACAAATAGCCCACTAAAATTAACCAGAACTCCAAGCGCAATAAAAAACTGAAGTAATTTAATACGTTGTTGAGAACTAAGATCGCCTATATCAAACATTGGATGTAGTTTACAGAAATTTTGAAGACAAAAGTAAAGAAAAAACGGTTTTTACAGCCCAGTTGTAAATTTTTAAAGACATGAAGAATTACGACAGCAAAGCTTTTTAATTTTTTGTAGGTTTAAACTATAAATCAAGACAACTATGCTGCACTTTAAACATCTTTTATTAACCATACTTTTTTCTTATGGAATGAGTGTGTGTGCTCAGAATATCGATTCGATATATGTACGCGAAAACTATGACAAGATCGAACGCAGTATTCCGATGAGGGATGGAGTAAAGCTTTTTACAGCAATCTATATCCCTAAAGATCAGACTAAAAAATATCCGTTTTTAATTAATAGGACGCCTTATACCGTAGCTCCTTACGGATCAGATAAATTCAAGACTAGCCTCGGCAACTTTCCTGCGATGATGAGGGAGGGTTTTATATTCGTTTATCAGGATGTAAGGGGTAAGTGGATGAGCGAAGGAACATTCGATGATATCAGACCGCAGATAGCTAATAAAAAAAGCAAGAAAGACATTGATGAAAGCTCTGACACCTATGATACGATTGACTGGCTGGTTAAAAACATCAAGAACAACAATGGAAAAGCTGGAATCTATGGTATTTCCTACCCTGGCTTCTATTCTACGGCTTCCCTTCCGGGATCCCATCCTGCTTTGAAAGCAGTTTCCCCTCAGGCACCGGTAACAGACTGGTTTATTGGTGACGACTTTCACCACAATGGCGTGCTTTTCTTAATGGATGCTTTCAGTTTTATGACCACGTTTGGTGTTCCAAGACCGAAACCGATCACACCAGATCTGGGCCCGAAAGGTTTGAAGTTCCCAGTTCTCGATAATTACAGATTTTATCTTGAATCTGGCTCTGTTAAGAACTTGAAGGATAAGTATTTCGCAGACAGCATCCGCTTTTGGAACAATCTGTTCGCTCATCCTAATTTAGATACCTTCTGGAAAGCAAGGAACATACAACAACACTTAAAGAATGTTAAACCTGCGATAATGGTTGTCGGCGGCTTTTTTGATGCTGAAGATGCTTATGGCACTTTTGCTACCTACAAGAGTATTGAAAAACAAAACCCTTCTGCTAACAACATATTGGTAATGGGGCCCTGGTACCATGGCGGCTGGGTTCGTAGCACGGGAGCTAGCTTTGGCGATATAGCCTTCGGACAACCAACCAGCATTCAATATCAGGAACGTTTTGAACTTCCTTTTTTTAAATACTACCTAAAAGGGACCGGTGAATTCAACCCTGCCGAAGCCAATATATTTTTGACGGGAAGTAATGAATGGAAAGCTTTCAGCAGCTGGCCTCCTAAAGATACTGAACAAAAAACCCTTTATCTGCAGCCAAATGGAAAGCTGGGCTTTGATAAAATACAGAGAACTGATAGTTGGGATGAATATGTGAGCGACCCGAATAGCCCAGTTCCATATCAAGAGGGTGTGCAAGCAAAAAGAACCAGGGAGTACATGATTGATGATCAGCGCTTTGCAGCTCGTAGACCAGATGTTAGAGTTTATCAAACTGATTCCCTAACAGATGACATTACGTTAACTGGACCAGTGCTGGCAAATCTTATAGTTTCAACCACAGGAACTGACGCTGATTATGTAGTTAAACTTGTTGACGTTTATCCGGAGGATGCTGTGTCGCCCACGCCTAATCCTAAGAACATCCTCATGGGAGGATATCAAATGTTGGTAAGGGCTGAAATCATGCGTGGCAAATACCGTAACAGCTTCGAGACGCCTGAAGCAATGGTTCCAGGTATGGTGACAAAAATAAATTATGCATTACCGGACGTAGCCCACACCTTCAAAAAAGGCCACAAGATCATGATTCAAGTACAAAATTCCTGGTTTCCGCTGGGAGATAGAAACCCACAGAAATTCATGGATATCTACAAAGCAGAACCCTCAGACTTTCAAAAAGCCACTCATCGCATTTTTCATGATGTAAATAATGCATCTTCTATCACAGTCAGCGTTTTGAAATAGATGAGGGCACACATATTTTCCTTTTTAATAATCGTTTTATGCTGGCTTTCTGCAGACGCTCAGTTAATGGCAGAAAAATCTTCTTCCAACAGAGCGGATAGTCTTAGAGGACATTTGACCGAATATAGAACTTGTTATGATTTAAATTATTATCACCTTGATGTTAAAATAAATATTGAAGATAGATCTATATCCGGGAGCAATGAGTTTCGATTTACTGCCACTAAAACATTTAAAGTGCTACAGTTTGATCTCTTTTCGAATCTAAAGGTAGAAAAAGTTGTTTACCAAGGTGCAGATGTTCCATTCAAACGAGAGTTTAATGCTGTTTTTTTAACCTTCCCTAATGAGATCAAGATAGCTGAGCATAAAAGCTTCACGGTATTTTATTCTGGCAAACCTGTTGTAGCTAAAAACCCTCCCTGGGATGGAGGCTTTATATTCAAAAGGGATAAGTCGGACAACCCCTGGATATCAGTTGCTTGTCAAGGCTTCGGAGCGAGCTCCTGGTGGCCAACAAAAGATCACCAAAGTGATGAGGTCGACAGTATGTTGATCAGTATAAGTATACCAAAGGGGTTGGATGAAATATCAAATGGTCAATTGCGTAGTGTAATTGATCAGAAAGATGGCTACAATCAATTCAACTGGTTTGTAAGCAATCCTATAAATAACTATAATGTTACCTTTTACATTGGAAAGTATGCGCACTGGAAAGACAGTTACGCCGGAGAAAAAGGTCCGCTATCTATTGACTACTGGTCGCTGGACGAAGATAGTACTAAGGCAAGACCACATTGGGATGCAGATGTAAAGCGTATGCTAAAATCTTTTGAACATTGGTTTGGACCCTATCCATTTTATGAAGATGGCTATAAGTTAGTTCAGGCACCGCATCTTGGCATGGAGCATCAGAGTGCCGTAGCCTATGGCAATGGTTTCAAACAGGGATATCTTGGTAGAGACTACTCGAAATCTGCGGCCAACTGGGGACTAAAGTTCGACTATTTGACTGTTCACGAAAGTGGCCATGAGTGGTTCGGAAATAGTATCACTTCAAAAGATATTGCTGATATGTGGATTCATGAAGCCTTTACCAGCTATTCCGAAACAATATTTCTAGATAGCTATTATGGGGATCAGGCGGGCTCGGAATATGTAATCAGCAGTAGGAAGATCATCCGAAACGATAGCCCTATCATAGGAACATATGGCTTGAATACTGAAGGCTCTAGCGACATGTACTATAAAGGAGCTAACATGATTCATACCATCAGAGCGTTGATCAATAACGATGAAAAATTCCGTCTTATGCTAAGAGGCATGAACAAGAAGTTCTATCATCAAACAGTCACTACAGCTGAAATTGAACAGTACATTAGAAGGTTTACAGGCTTAAAACTAACCGGTTTCTTTGACCAGTATTTAAGAAAGGCCGCCATTCCAGTACTGGAATTCAAAATTGAGGCTTCTGGCAAATTAGCTTACAGGTGGAAAACAGATGTAGCCAAATTTGACATGCCTGTAAGTGTAACGTTGAAGCCGGGAAGCTACCAGCTGATCTATCCAGGTAATAAATGGAAAACAAGCGCTATTGACCCTGCAATAAAGAAGGAAACATTTTCAATAGACCCAAACTTCTATGTAAATATTAAAAGTAACTAAGTTCAGATTGCACCTTATAAAAATGCCAAAGCCCTCAGTGTTTAGCACTGAGGGCTTTCAAATATTATCTTTAGTTTTTACTAAATTCCTAAAAGCATTCGAGCTGGATCTTCTAGCAGTTGCTTAACTCTAACAAGGAAGCCAACAGATTCTCTACCATCGATGATTCTGTGGTCGTAAGATAAAGCAACGTACATCATCGGACGAATTACCACTTCACCCTTCTCGGCAATTGGACGTTCAATGATGTTGTGCATGCCAAGAATTGCAGATTGTGGAGCGTTTATTATTGGAGTTGACATCATCGATCCGAAAACACCACCATTTGTTATCGTAAACGTACCGCCTGTCATTTCTTCGATCGTTAATTTACTATCTCGGGCTTTCGTTGCCAATTCGACCACTGCTTTTTCGATTTGCGCAAGACTCATGCGCTCTGCATTTCTAATGACTGGAACAACCAATCCTTTAGGAGCAGAAACTGCGATAGATATATCGGCGAAGTCATTGTAAACGAATTCTTCACCATCAATTCGAGCGTTTACAGCGGGAAACTCTTTTAAAGCCTCGCAAACAGCTTTAGTAAAGAAACTCATGAAACCTAAGCCCACACCATGTTTTTCTTTAAACTGTTCTTTATACTTTGAACGAAGATCCATGATCGGCTTCATGTTCACCTCATTAAAAGTGGTTAACATGGCAGTTTCATTTTTAACAGTCACCAAACGTTTAGCAACTGTTTTTCTAAGAGAAGACATTTTTTGTCTGCGCTCATTTCTTGAGCCCGCAACAGCTGCAGTTTGGGCAACCACAGGGGAAGAAGCAGATTTAGCGGAGGCTGAAACTGGTTTAGCTTCAGATTTCTCCGCCTTTAAAGCATCTTCTTTAGTGATTCTACCGTCAACACCTGATCCTTGAACGGCAGCCGCATCTACGCCTTTTTCAGCAAGGATCTTACCTGCCGATGGTGAAGGAGTTCCTGTAGCATAAGTATCTCCAGATTTTTCTGCTACAGGTGAAACTAATTTATCTCCGCTTACCACAGGCTTTTCTTCCGCAGCTGAGGGTGCAGCATCTTGTTTTGTTTTCTCGGGAACAGCTCCACTATCTTCTATGCGGCAAACCACTGCTCCTATCGCTAAAGTATCGCCTTCAGCAGCTACTACTTTTAAAGTTCCAGCCTGCTCTGCAGTTAACTCAAAAGTTGCTTTGTCAGACTCCAACTCCGCAATAATCTCGTCCATTTCTACTGCATCACCATCGTTTTTCACCCACCGTGATAAAACAACTTCAGTTATTGATTCACCTACTGGTGGAACTTTTATTTCTATACTCATAACAGATGTATTTTTTTCTTAATCTACACTATAAACTTTACTCACAGATTTCTTCGCAATCTTTTGCTCGCCTTCTGTTACCGGCATCTCAAAAGCAGTCGCCAGAATGAAAGCTTGCTGATTTGCATGTTGCTTCGCAAAACCTGTAGCAGTACTGCTGCTCTCTTTTCTGGAGATCACCTCAATGTCTTTAAAGAATGTCCTTCTAACTTTGCGCAAAAGATATGGCCAGGCGCCCATATTTTCAGGCTCTTCTTGAACCCATACGGCCTCCGTTGCCTTTTTGTATTTTTTATAAACGCGCTCCATTTGTGCCAGTGGAGTTGGATAAAGCTGCTCCAGACGAACTACTGCAACATTCTTAATTTGATCTTTCTGTTGTTTTTCCAATAACTCATAATAGATCTTACCACTACAGAATAACACTCGCTTAACAGCATCAGCTTTTACATTTGCATCATCAATCACTTCCTGGAATTTTCCATCAGTAAATTCTTTTAATTGAGAAACACACTGAGGGTGGCGCAATAAACTTTTTGGCGTAAATACCACCAATGGCTTTCTGAAATCCCGTTTAAACTGTCTTCTAATCGCATGGAAGAAATTTGCTGGAGTGGTACAGTTTACTACCTGCATATTGTAATCTGCACAAAGCTCCATGAAACGCTCAATCCTCGCTGAGGAATGTTCCGGTCCTTGTCCCTCATAACCATGAGGCAATAGCATCACCAAGCCGTTTTCTCGTTGCCATTTTGTTTCCGCACTGGCAATATATTGGTCAACTACAATCTGTGCACCATTGAAGAAATCTCCAAACTGTGCTTCCCAAATTGTAAGTGCATTCGGATTTGCCATTGCATAACCGTACTCAAAACCAAGTACACCATACTCAGAAAGGTGTGAGTTGTAGATATCAAATGATGCTTGCTGATCAGAGATGTTTGTAAGTGGGATATATTCTTCTTCAGAGTCTTCCAGAGTCAACACGGCATGACGATGAGAGAATGTTCCACGCTCAACATCTTGTCCACTCAAACGAACCCTTTTACCTTCGGCTAATAATGTTCCATAAGCAAGCTGCTCTCCCATTGCCCAGTCAAACACATGGGTTGAGTTAGCCATTTTGCTCCGCTCATCAAACAATTTTTCTATTTTCTTAAAGAACTTCTTATCCGATGGAAGTGTACTGATTCTTTTTGCGATTTCCAAAAGAGTAGATTCTTTAACTGAAGTATTTGGTGAACTCTCAAAATCTTGAGGAGTAGCAATGCGCATATCAGACCAAGCACCACCAAACTTAACATCCTGATAAGTAGATTCAATATCCTTTGACTCATTCAAACGTTCCTGAAGGAGACTGCGGAACTCCTTTTCCATCTCTTTCGCTAAACTTGCCTCCAGCTTGCCTTCTCCAATTAATTGTTGAATATAGATGTCGCGTGGGTTTGCGTGCTTTTCAATGCTCTTATACAATAAAGGCTGTGTAAACTTCGGCTCATCTGCCTCATTGTGACCAAACCTCCTGTAACAAAGGATGTCTATGAAAACATCGTTTTTATATTTCTGACGGTATTCCATAGCTAGGCTGATTGCATAAACTAAGGCTTCAACGTCATCACCGTTAACATGGAAAACAGGAGACAAAGTTACTTTGGCAATGTCAGTACAGTACGTACTAGTACGACCGTCTTTGTAGTTGGTAGTAAAACCGATCTGATTGTTGATGATCAGGTGGATAGTTCCACCAGTTTTATACCCTTCAAGACCAGCCATTTGGATGACCTCGTAGACGATGCCCTGACCAGCTACTGACGCATCACCGTGAATTAAAATTGGTGCAATACGTGCATTGTCACCGCCGTATTTGAAATCTATTTTGGACCTGGTCATTCCCTCGACCACACCATTTACGGTTTCCAGGTGTGATGGATTTGGACAAAGGCTTAAGTGTACGTTGTTGCCGTTGTTAGTAGTTACATCTGTCGAATAGCCAAGGTGATACTTTACATCACCACCAAAAGGTGATTCAGCGCTGTAACCCTTTCCTTCAAACTCAGCAAAAATATCTTTGTAAGTTTTTTGCATGATGTTTGCCAACACATTCAAACGTCCGCGATGCGCCATACCAATTACGAATTCTTCAATTCCTAGCTCAGAACCTCTTTCAATCACTGAATCTAAAGCAGGGATTAACGCTTCAGCACCCTCTAATGAAAACCTTTTCTGTCCTAAAAACTTCGTCCCTAAAAAGTTCTCAAAGCTTACCGCTTCATTTAACTTTTTTAGGATTCGCCTTTTTTCATCGATGGAAAAATTAGGTGTGTTTCTAACACTTTCCATCTTTCCTTCAATCCAACGAAGGACCTCAGGAGTCCGCACATACTTATATTCCGCACCAATGGATCTGCAATAGGTTTGCTTTAGAAAAGCAACGATGTCGCTTAATTTCGAAGCACCAATTCCAATTTCTACACCCGAATTGAAGACTGTATCTAAATCTGACGCCGCCAGACCAAAGTTCTCAATATCAAGAGTAGGTAGGTGAATCCTTCTTTCTCTTACCGGGTTGGTTTGAGTGAAAAGGTGACCACGTTGGCGAAAGCCATTGATTAGGTTAAGAACATTAATTTCTTTTAAAAAGTGTTCTGGGGTTTCCTCAGTTAAAGATGTACCTGAAGACCCTCTGCCAAAATCAAAGCCTTCAAAGAACTTTTGCCATCCAAACTCAACTGAATTTGGGTCGCCTTTATAAGATTGATATAAAGATTCTATGTATTCGGCGTTCTCGCCACTGAGATAAGATAAATTATCCATTATTTTTGAATTGCTGTGAGTGTTGCAAAATTAGGATTTTTTACCTTAATAAATAGGTAAACCTCTCTA
>JACMPF010000061.1 GCA_014377665.1 Pedobacter sp.
CCCTATGAACTCCCTGTAAAACCTTCCCCTAATTTGAATACAGCACAGTCGATTCTGTTGTACCCTTCTACCTGCCTATTTGAAGGAACTTATCTGAACCATGGTCGTGGCACCCAATTTCCTTTTACTGTAATTGGCTCTCCACTTCTTAAAGGCAAGTTCAGTTTCTCATTCACACCCGTTAGCATCAAGGGAATGGCGGAAACACCTTTGTTCATGAACCAGATTTGTTATGGATTAGATTTAAGGAAATACGATGTTTCCAAAATTAGGAAAGAGAAGAAATTAAATCTGAGCTGGCTGATTGAGCTGTACCGAGCATCTCCAAATAAAGCTGATTTCTTCAATACGAAGCTAAGTAACCAGATGGGCACAATTGAAAGATTGATTGGCGTAGCAGACTTCAGAACTCAAATTATCGCGGGTAAATCTGAAACTGAAATACGCGATAGTTGGGAACCCGGTTTGAGCCGATATAAAACAATGCGAAAGAAATATCTGTTGTACGAGTAGAAAACCACAACCTATGAATAGCGAACCTAAAAAAACAAACGAAACCCCCGGCAGCAACTATCGTGAAGAAGTACCCAAAGATAAAGTTCCTGAAGGAAACAAAGCGGTAAAACAGCCAGAAGACGAGGATTATAACAAAGAAGAAGCTGGATTTAAGAATCCTGCAAAAAAAAGAGAGACGGAAGAACAACCCGTTAATCCAATCAAAACTCCTCCTACAGATTAGGCACTTTTCTTGGCTAGTGCTCTCTTGCTCGCGGCTTTCTTGATAGTTATTTTCTTGTTTTGAACTGCTTTTAAGAAAGCCATCAACACCTTTTCATCATTTTCCAGTTCAGTATTACTGACTGCTGGCTTGATGTTTATCTTCTTAAGGTACTTACCTAGCTGATCGTTTTCAAATGCTTCAAGGAGAACCGGGTACACATAAGAACTTTTACATACTGCTCTTGTATTCCCAAGTTTTGTCGCCACACAATCCAGAACCTGAACGATTACTTTCTTCTTGGCAGTTGCCGTTTCCGGAGCATCTACGCAACATCTGGCCAGCTGTCTCAATGCTTCTAAGGTACCTCCCCATGTTCTAAAATCTTTAGCTGTGAAGTCGCAATCAGTAATCTCTCTGATATAATCATTCAGCTTTCCAGAATCTATCGGACGGTGCTCATTATCTCCTGTATAATACTGAAAGAGATCCTGACCCGGAATTTCCATACATCGTTTCACAAGTTTAGACAGGGTTTTATCATTAAGGTTCACATCCTGTTGAACTCCTTTTTTGCCTATAAACTTCAATCGCAATTGATTACCCTTTATTTTAACATGCTTATTTCTAAGGGTAGTTAACCCATGACTACCGTATAGCTCCCGGTAAGAACCGTTACCGACTCTGATTAATGTTTTAAGCATGACCTGCATACATATAGCTAGTACTTTTTGCTCATCAAAATCTTTACGACGCAAATCTTTTGCTATTCTTTTACGTGCTAGAGGCAGGGTTTTACCAAATTCCAATAACCTAAAGTATTTGCTTTCTGACCGTCTTGAAGTCCAGTCTGGATGATATCTGTACTGTTTTCTTCCAGCAGCATCAACACCTGTTACCTGCAAATAAGCGCTCTTTCTATTTGCGATCCAAACCTCCGTCCATGCCGGTGGAATTACGAGTGCCTTAATCCTCTCCAGCCTCTCATCATCTTTAACTCGCTCACCCTCTTTTGTTTCGTAATGGAACTTTCCAGGCTTGCCTTTTCGGTAGATCCCCGGCTGACTATCCGTCGCGTAAGTCAAGCCACTTAATTTGATTTCCTCCAGGGTCTGTACCATAAAATGTAGAAATATGCCGTAAATTTGATTGTTGTTACACATAAACATAGATTGATGAAAATAGTTTTTATGGGAACCCCTGATTTTGCCGTTGCTTCATTAAGTGCATTAGTAGAGGCTGGATTTGAAGTTGCGGGTGTGGTAACAGCGGCGGATAAACCTGCGGGAAGGGGTCAAATGCTTCAGGAAAGCGCAGTAAAACAGTACGCTGTTGCCAAGGGTATTAAGGTATTGCAGCCACTTAAACTAAAAGATCCTATTTTCATTGAAGAGCTGAGAAATCTTAGTGCAGATCTTCAGGTAGTGGTAGCTTTCAGGATGTTACCTGAAATGGTGTGGAATATGCCATCGAAGGGGACAATTAACCTCCATGCCAGTTTGCTTCCTCAATACCGGGGGGCAGCGCCAATCAACCATGTCATCATTAATGGCGAGAAAGAAAGTGGAGCAACAACATTCTTTTTAAAGCACGAAATCGATACTGGTGATGTCATCTTTTCAGAAAAGGTGAGTATCGCTGATGATGAAACTGCAGGAGAGCTACATGATAAGCTAATGCACCTTGGTGCCGGATTGCTGGTGAAAACAGTTACAGCCATTGAAAGTGGTGATTATAAAGAACAGCCACAGCCTGAAAGTGACGAGCTAAAATATGCACCAAAAATCTTCAAGGAGGATTGCCTTTTAAATTGGAATCAGCCAGCACAGGTTGTCTTTAATAGGATAAGAGGCCTTAGTCCTTACCCGACTGCCTTTACAAAACTAAACGACAAAACGCTGAAAATTTTCAAGGCAGAATTAGAAGATAAAGAGCCTGGTATCGCTGCGGGGGGCTTTTTAACTGATGGGAAGACCTTTCTTAAATTTGCGACTAAGGATGGGTTTATTAAGCTGATAGACATTCAGTATGAAGGCAAAAGAAGAATGAGTGTTGAGGAGTTCTTGAGGGGAGTAAGGTTGTAAGACAAGTCACGGTAATTCAACCATCCTGAACTTATTTCAGGGCCTCAGAAACAACTTCATACCGGAATACCTTTCGCCCCAGGAAGCCATTTTTACCAATTCCTTCTATTGTTACCCGATATATTCCTAAACGATCATTGTTAAAAAAACTGAGAGGTGTCCTTCCATTTGCGCCAGTAATTACAGAAGGGTTCCAATAAACTGTACTGCGTAAATCTGCTATAGGGCTGTCACCCACAAAATCATATTTTGGCACATAGAACTCCTTTGATATGTCGTAAGCTTTTGGGGTGTAAACTGCGATCGATGGATCGTAATTCGCTCTGAAATTACCGTTTTTAGTATATATTGCAAGAACTGCTAGTGATCGGTTCCCTTTAAATTTACTTAAATACCCAGTCAAAAGCCTTGCACTAATTGCGGCACTTTGATTAGAAAACAAGATCTTATCAACGCTCATTGGAGTACCTAAAAGCAAATTCTGGTAATCACATGGCCCCATTGGCATGTCATCAATTAATACAGCATATTCTTCGCCTTGCTTACTAACAAAGATATTAAGCAGGCCACATTTTTGTTCAGAATCATCAAGTTGCTGTCTAAACGAAACACTTGAATTCTTGTCCATCTCCAACAGGCATTCCATCAACGTCGCACATGGTCTTCTTGCATCTGGTTTAAACACCTGATCCGCCTGACTATCATTAATCTTGTTTCCAAAGCCCCAAGCCTTGACAGTTTTGATCTGAACTTCCCTCAACTGCATAGCTTTGCTCATTTTACCATTTTTCTCCAACTCTAAATCCTGAACTTTTGCCGCAGCTAACGAAGACCTTAAGAGCTCTGGGATATCGTTATTAATATCTCCCAGATTAACATTATCCGTTAAATCTTGTTGACCAATTTCATCTACCACAGTGATTAATTTATTACCACCACTACTAGTGCGACCTTGAATGGTAAACTTCGTTCCTTTTAGCACAGCTAAATTTCCAAAGCTAAACTTACCTTCAGTATTTGTAACTGTAGTAAGTATCGCCCCGTTTTTATTGTTAAATAGCGTCACCTTACCATCAGGCAAGGGCTTATTAGTCAGAGTTGTCAAAATACCACTAATGCTCCTATTTATTTTCTCGATCTTAAACGCTGGTGGTTTAATGTTACCAACAATAACCTCTTTCCAAGTAAAACGCCGGTATCCCTGAGTCAACATTAACAGATCTAAACTTGATTTAGTGGAATCAGAAATATTGCTGAAATAGTAATTCGGCTTTTCAACATAACCCTTCAAGTCAGACAAAAGCAGTAATTGCGCGAAGATCGAGTTTTCCCTTTCAGCCCTAAAGGGCACTGAGACTTCATTAACTACAGATATAGAAAGATTTGCTGTAACCCCATTCGAACTAGATTCTCTGGATTCCAACTGAAAATCGACCTTTTCCTTTTGCCTATAAATTGACTTCACTTCAAAAACATTCAAAGCTAGCGTATCTCTATTCTGGAGAAAAACCAAGCGCTCATTTAATGGCTGAGAATCTTGATTAAATAATGTTATTTGCATTAATCCAGAAGGATAATCTTTAATAGGAAAAAACACGGTACTACTCGGTTTATCCATCTTCAAATCTTTCATAAACCTGCCAGTTTGGTTCGACTGTCCAACGATTTGTAACTTCTGACCTGGCTTGAAAGTCGATTTGCCTGCATTTACTGTCACTACAATTGAATCCTTTCCTCTAGGGGATACTGCTAAAGAATAGCCGCTATCCGAAGCTTCGGGTATGGCATAAGAACGTTCCGTACTATCCCCAAACTTAACTTTAGCTGTATATGTTTTTCCGGGCTTTGGAGTTAGCATGAAGAGCCCCATACCAAGATGTTCAGTCTCAATTTTCTCTGTAAGATTACCATCACTATCCACAACAATCCCATTAATGGTCATTCCCAAACCATCTGTTCCGGTAACCTTAAAGGCTACTTTAGTTCTTAACCCATTAAGGAGCGTTCCACCTTCTGGAAAAAACTGAACGTCTGGTTGCTGAACGCTGGCTTTAATTGGAAAAGTTTTAGGAACGACTTGATCCTTACTGATACTAATTAATGTAGTTAGGTGAGCGCTCTTTAAATCTTCATGCTTATTTTTAGGAAGGTCTAATAATAGTTCACCTAGCGAATTGGTCTTTCCAGAGCCAGACACAATTATTTTGAAACCTTCCTTTAATTGATAGTTTACTTCCTTTTCCGAGAAAGGCGCCCCCTTCTCATCCGTATACTTCAACAAAGCATTAGTTTTGCGATCCGTACCAGACTCTTTATAGGTGTAACTCATTTTAGAAAACACGTTGTTTGTTACAGCATTCCCTACACTGAACATTCGATCGTAGAAATAATCGGGACCTGCATTTCGCATCCATTGAGTATATGCTCTGATCCGATAATTACCTTCCAACGTTGTACTGTCATCAAGTACAAATTCAGAATTAGCGGTCCCGGCTGTCAGTTTCAGTTTCCTGGTTTGCGCTACTGAATCCGCATCGCTTATTAGATCAATGTAGAGAGTTCCGCTTAGAGACGAGGGTAAATTGTTGCTTCCTGATGTGACATAGGCTTTGAACCATACGGTATCTCCAACCAAGTAATAAGGCTTATCTGTATGCAAATAAACTTTCTCAACCGGAAGGAGTTTATTGAGGGTATCCAAAGCAGTTGTTATCATGTTCGATTCAAATTTACTAGCCAAAGGCTGGAATAGTGGGCCCTCAGCAGCTTCAACCGTATATCTAAATACCTGCCGACCTAATTCCCCTTCTGCGTTTATTCCTTCCACTACAACTTTGTAGTTACCGGGTCCATCTGCATTGAAATAACTGAAGCTTGTTTTACCTGTAGAATAAGTTTTCAGATTAGCGTTCCAGTAAATTGTAGAACGATAGTCGGGCAGCGTATTTTCG
>JACMPF010000295.1 GCA_014377665.1 Pedobacter sp.
AGAAAATACTACGGTGTCTACTGCATTTGGGGTTGTAACTTCCACCTTCACCAGATCAAGATCATTCTGGTGCGTGCGTTTATCACCTTCAAAATATTGAACACTACCATTAACTGCTGGTTCGGGAACCACAAAAGCCAGGTTACCATAAGTATAGAGACTGCGAAGGTTAAAAGGTTGAGGAACATCATCTCCTGTTACCACCTTACGTTCTTGTGTGGCCATGATCATATAATTGCCCTCGTAAGGAGAAGAGATGCGAAACGACCCCGTGGTGTTGTCGATATTAATTGCTCCAGGAGTAGGCTTATTAAAACTAACTAGCATATTTTGCATCAACTGAACATTTCCTGTGGGTATGTACTTATTTACACGTTTTCCGTTCTCTAAAACCACCATGTGTAGTATTGCAGTTCCTGATGCGTTGCGAACTAGTGTATCCTGAGCTCTTGCATAAAAATCAACAACTTTCAATTTCACCCGCTCTCCTTTGTAATCGTACTCTGAAACAAAGGTCTTTTTAAATGCTTTTAAATAGCTTGGAATTCTGTTTGAGAGAAGTATTGCACGAACATCATCATAAGCTAGCACGTCCTCTCCTTTCGCAATCTGAACCTTGAAAAAAGTAGCATCTGAAATAACATCGCTGCTTGCTTCACCTTCACGAATGTGCATGGAGCCTTCAAAACTAACATACCTTGTAATGTAACCCCCAATGAAAATAATGATAAATGCAAGGTGAAAAACCAGTAATGGCCACTTTTTTCTTTGTGTTAACTGATACCTCTTAATATTTCCAACAAAGTTTAAAACCAGGATAAGCATCACCAGTTCAAACCACCAGCAATTGTAGATCAACGCTTTTGCTACAGGAGTACCATAATCGTTTTCTACAAATGTGGCCATGGCCATAGAAAAAGCATAAATTAAAAGCATTAAACCGGTAGTTCGGGTAGAGAAAAGTATTTTGCCTAGAGTTTTAAACATTTGGTATTACTAAATGAGGTTTCAACTATGTTTAGCAAAGATGCCGCTCGAAATTGACAAAAATAAAACACTTATGTATTATGGCAAAAATAAGACTTTATAGGCGTTTAGCATATTTCTCTGGAGAACTGGTATATTCGCTGCCATTATGGGTTACGCAAAAGAAAGAGGAAAGCTTGAACAGCTAGCAACAAAGATGAAAACGATCAATACTTACGATGAAAAGAATCTCGTAATTCTTGTTGATGGTCATGAGAAATATTCCCATACGGTAAGGATCCTGAAAAACAAGGAACCAAAGACCTTTGAAGAACTATACAAGGTGGAATTACAAAATGTAAAAGATGGTCGTAAGGCTCTAAAAGAAAGTGAAACTGATGAATTAAGGCAGAACAACTTTCTAGTTTACAAAAATGCGCTGTTAACTGCCTTAGAAAAGACAATCCAAGCGACGCTCGATTCTTTATAAGGAAAAACAAATTCCTGGCTATCCTGTTTTGGTTGTATAGTAACCTTTGAAATTATGGAAATCCAGAATCAAAACCACAAGGAAGAAAATACAGAGAGCAACAAAAGCAACGCCGGTTATAGTAAAGGTGAGTCAGAATACGCGGATGGGAAAGGCACTCAACTTGATGATGCCATCGACCGCGAGAATAAAGGTTCAAAAAATAAAGAGCAGAAAAGCGGATCATCTGAGGGTGAGGCTGAATTCGAAAACCCTGATGATGATCCTGCTTAAGTATAGAGTAAGCAATTTGGCTTTCTCATTTTTTACAAGTTAGCTTTTGATAATTTTATAAACGCTACCTTGTTTGTTACCAGGGCCTGTATCTGGATTTGTTAGCATATACAATTCTCCCATCGAGTCTTCAGCAAATCCAGTGACTTTCAAACCCTCAGGTAGATTTTTAAAAACCACTTTACCCCTCTGCCAACTCGCTCCAGTTTTCTTAAGGTAGAAAGCTGGGCCTGTCCAGTCGGCGAAGAAGTATTTACCTTTTAAAACGGGGATCGCTTTTCCGTTGTAAACGTAGCCCCCTGTAATGGAAACGCCTTCTCTATGATTGTATTCTGCAATAGGCTTGATAATTCCTTTGATATCGCAACCTGTCGCTGGATTATAACAATGATTACCCTCGACAAGTCGCCAGCCATAGTTCCCGCCTTTCTTGATAATATCTACTTCTTCCCAGGTATCCTGGCCGACATCTCCTACGAAAAGTTGTCCTGATAACTTATCGAACGACATTCTGTATGGATTGCGAAAGCCATAAGCCCATATTTCTCCTCTAGTTCCTTGTTTACCAACAAAAGGATTGTCTTTAGGAATGCGATAGGCGGAATCTGTATTTATATCAACACGTAGAATCTTTCCAAGCAGCGTGTTTAGATTTTGTCCGTTGCCAGTTTCACCATGTTTATCACCTTGTCCACCTCCATCTCCAAAAGAAATATATAAATAGCCATCTGGACCGAACTGGACCGAACCGCCATTATGGTTACCATCTGGTTTGTCTGCAGTTATAATAATCTTTTCACTGTTCTCTTCTACCTTTTCTTCGTTTGCAGCTAGTTTATATTCAGCGATAACATCTTTATGATTAAATTTTCCATAAGAAGGAACGCTGTAAAAGACGTAGAATTTCCTGTTTGTTTTAAATTTTGGATGTAATGCAATGCCAAGAAGTCCGCGTTCTTCATACCCGTTATTCAGCTTTGGCATCTTATTTCCAAGATCTAGCAGGGGTACTTCACTGAGTTTACCATTCTTCATCACCCTAATCTTTCCTGTTTGTTCGGTGATCCAAATGCTTCCATTACCAGGAAATGCCATTGCAGTTGGTGCTTGTAGATTGGCAGCCACACTTTGCACTTTTAGCGTGATTGCTGCTGGATCTATGAATGAACTTAGTGATAGTCCGAGGGCAACTACAGCTAATAATTTAAATTTGTTTGTTTTCATTGTGTGTGTATATTTTTAATAATGTGGTGCTATCTAGTAAAATCAAACCAAAGTATTCCACTTATTTTCTCACCTTTAAGTTGTGCTTTTTGACTTTGAGGTCCCATTTGCTTAGCCGATTGGAACTTAGTACCAATTGCACTAATATTGTTCATGAAACCTATTGAAGCGGCTGGGAAAGCTGGTTCCACATTGTTATTGCTTAAGGCGTCTTTTTCTCTCGCAGGTCTTAGCATTTGAAAATAGGTGTTTTTGTTGCCCGAGTAAACCGTGAAATTAGATTCCTTATTTTGAATGGTTACCCAATTGACATCTGAATGGTAACCTTTAAACTCCGGAAATTGCCAGGTCTCTCCAGTAATGGTATTATTATAAGCTTTTTCCCAAACACCGAATTTCTGCCCTTTTAACCTATTTTGCCAAACTCGATACGGACCTCTACCCAGCCATTTCATCCCAGTTACTTTTTCTTCCGGATAGTTAAAAGTGATTCCCGTGTAATCAAAATCCCCCATTTGGCTGTAATTGTATTCCAGTTTAACCGGCTGACCAGCTGAAAATGTCCATTTAGCATTTAGTGATCCCTCACCAGCATATTCAGCGTTAATAACCCATTGATCATTAATTTGCATGGAAGTCCAGTTTCTCAAGCTGGATTTCACTCCAGCAAGCATAGGTCCATTGGACAGCGAAACAGTTCCAGATGGCTTAAGCACTTTTTGCAAAAATCCAGTACTTTTATCAAAATAGTAAACGATGCCATCACAATTCAACTCAAATATGCCTTCGGCGTCTTTTACGCTTATCTTAGTCTTTTGATTATTTGCGCTCAGCAAGGCGGGTGTTACCAGCTTCTGACTAATTTGCCAACTCCAGCTAAAAATCTCTTTATTGTCTGGTCCATATGCCGTTAAATAAAGTGCTTCGTTCTTATTCCAGTTTGCCGGCAGCGTTAAACGCAAGTTGCCCTTCTCTCCGGGTTTCAGATCTATAGGCTTAATATTTCCAGCGGACTTCGTCAATGCTTGAGTTGATTTGTTTCCTGCATTTGGAAAATTAACCAATTTCCATTTGAAAGTACATTGGTTAAGATTAGTAAACGAGTATCGGTTTTCCAACGGAATAGTGCCATTGAAATTATCTATCGACATCGGAGCTACATAAATCGGCGACCAGATCTCCTTGATTGTGAAAAAACTAGCTTCTTTTTCTCTATGCGGTCCGACAATCCCGTCAGCACCATGATTTCCATCGGAATCGTAAATATTATTTTTATCTGTACGTATTACTGCCTCATCGATAAAGGCCCAGATAAACCCGCCAGCGGCATGAGGATGCTTTAACATCTCCGACCAGAAATCATCCAGAGCCGCTCCCGCACCTCCGTCATAGAGGCCATGCATAAATTCAGTTGTAAAAAATACTTCCTGACCGCTAGCTGAAGTTTTAACAATAGCATTATAATCTGGGTAGTGCTTAGTATCAGTTCCGTTGAACTTTTCCCAAGGATGAATAACAGTTCGATTTTGAGGGTCGTACAATTTATATTCATTATCAAGCTCAGTGTTCCATCCGCCTTCATTTCCATTGTCCCAGAATAAGATCGAGGGGTGGTTAACATCTCTTACAACCAGCTCTTTAACTAGCTTCTAG
>JACMPF010000296.1 GCA_014377665.1 Pedobacter sp.
AAGCTGGAGTTGTCAGCGTTGAAAATACCGGTACGAACCGTTGTTCTACCCAATCTTGGATCGAATGCCTTTACTGTAAAGTCTGCTCTTGAACTCAAATAATCTCTTTCCTCAGGTAGGTTAAATATTTTCCTACAACCAGAGAAAGCAACAACTGCAGTAAGCAGTATCAAGGCTTTATATTTAATTGCTTTTTGCATAATAGTCTTTT
Source organism: Pedobacter sp. (assembly GCA_014377665.1). Lineage (GTDB taxonomy): Bacteria > Bacteroidota > Bacteroidia > Sphingobacteriales > Sphingobacteriaceae > Pedobacter. The sequence goes on from JACMPF010000296.1 coordinate 212, forward strand.
GGTTTAAAATCTCTGCGTTTAATCTAATTGCCTATAGTTCAATGACCATTCTGCCATTTGAAAAAGACCGTCACCGTGGTTAGTTAAAATCGTAAGCCTGTAGTAACCATAAGCTACTGTATTAGGGAAATCAAAAAGTTTAGTCTCAAAATATGAACTAAAATCGATATCCTGGCGTGTATCTAACTGAACCCAAGTGGTGCCATTTAACGAGCCTTCCAATCTCCAGCTTTTAGGATCCCGTGGGTGTGCATCATTTGCAGAAGTTAGCGTGTAAACGTTTGCAACAGCAGGGCCTCCAAAAAACTTGTAGGTGATTACCGTCGGATCATTTCCCTGATCAGTAAACCTTGAGATAAATTTAGTTAATACGTTATTGTCAAATAACTTATCGATTCTTTCCCCTCCGGAAACTTGTCCGTCTTGATAATTTCCCCTAAAGGTAACGCTATACGGCGGTGTAGCGGGTTTAGGAAGGGCAGAATTGTATTTTGCCATATCATTGAAGATTAAGTTTGTTGGTGGTGGAATTAGAGTTAACCTTCTAACAAATTCATCAAAACCGAATACATGGTCAGGTCTTAACAAGTGAATGATCCCATTTTTACTTTTTATGTTCACAGAACTTGTTGTAGTTTTAGACCAGTTAGGAACAAATACACTACGTTTTGTATTGGCAAACTCAATAATTTCTGAACCACCATTTTGCCATCCCTGACCATCAGCATATAAGCGCTGACCGTGCATTGGATAACCATGGCGAACACTAAAGATTGTTTGACCATCTCCAACCGAGAAATCGCTTGATAGAAAACTTTTTCTGATTACATATCTAGAAACCATTGTGTCAATGTGAGCTAAATCCGCCTTTGCTTTCGGTAAATCTTTAGGTAAAAGTGATAAGCCAGAAACGAGGTCCTTTAAATATACAGCTGGCTTATTTTGTGATTTACGAACTTGGTTCAAGTTCTTGATTGCAATTTGAAAACTTAAATTAGACGGCGCAAAAGTTGTAACAGTACTGTCTTCCAATGTTTTCTGCAGACCCAATTTGTCAACTAGAAAAAGCAACGAATCGTAAACACCCGGTTTACTTTTCAAATAAGCATAGGTAGTTAAGTTAGTAGTATTATCAACTGGCTTTCCATCTATATAACCATCTTCGGTTTTACATCCCACTTGAAACATTAGTGCAGGCAGCAAGGCCGCAACTAAAAATCTTGAATAAAAATTTGATTTTTTCATGTCTTTCTTTCCTTTATTACTTCCAGTATGAATTTTGTGTTAATAATGGGTTCTGAGCAATAAGATCGCGAGAGATCGGCCAGTAAATACCACCTGTGTTTATCAGGTTCAAAAACGTGGCATTAGTTCCCTTAATCTTATGGTATCTAACCTGGTCATAGAAATGCATTCCTTCTCCCATGAATTCTTTCTGTCTCTCTAAAAATATAGCATCGACTGGAGCCCCATTTCTAGCAGCATCGTAGGCTATAAAAGTAGAAGCACTTTCATTCAGCTGACCTTTATTATCAACATTGTATCTCAACCGTCTAACCGTGTTTAAATCGTTGATCGCATTTGTGTTTTCACCAAGAGCTGCATAAGCTTCGGCCCTTAACAAAGTGATATCTTCTAGTCTCGACACAACGATTGAACTTGAATAAATCCTAAAAGTTGGATCAGTGGAACCATCCTGCATGACCTTAATCTTGCTGAAAACAGGATACCTTCCAAGAAAATTAGTAAAGTAGGCCTGAGAGTGAGTGACCCCGGTCGTATCAATATTGAATCTACCGTCATTTGTCTCCTTAAATATTGTCAAAATCGAATCTTTTGGAACAAAAACATCAGGAATACTCTTGTTAACTACAGGCTCCGCTAATGCTAAAGACTCCATATTCCCTGAAAAAGAAGCATCCTGGTGACCCCATACAAAACCAAAGGCCAACAAATGCTCATTTCTTTTGTCATAAAAGAAGCCATTTCGTTGAGTTAGGAAGGTCGTAGAGGTATAATTCATATTCGCCTTAGGATAGTCAGTGAGTACAATGTTTGAGTATTTAATTACATCTGTGTATTTTCCTTGCCATGCAGCTACATTAGCTAACATTCCATAAGCGGTAAGTTTTCTAATTAATGCACCGTTCCATCTGCTCTCATATTCATTATAGTACAGGCCCGGTTGCTGGATATCGTTCACACTGTAACGGTAAGGCAATACCAATGCAGAGGCGAGCATTTCAGCCTGAACAAATTCAAGAATTGCATCTTTGCTTGTCCTTCCTACATTTTCAAAACTACCGTCGCGAGAGGTAGTTAAAAATGGTACATCTCCCCAAATCCTAACCATATAGAAATAGGCGTATGCTCTTAAAAAACGAACCTGTGCAATATCCACATCCATATTATTTTGTGTATATCTTGCATCATTCGCTTTCACTTCAGGGATACGCTCTAAGAAGATATTTGCCGCATTTACAATCGCATAAAATCTTCTCCAGTTGGATAGCTCCTTAATTACGGGGTAAGATGCATTCAGATCATTTTTGATGATCGCCTTTAGATCCTGACGGATGGGGCTATCAAAATTACCCATACGTACATCACCATAGATCCAGTGTCCGTTGTTATCAGCCAATGCTGCTCTGGTTAACCCGTACACTCCCATGATACCAGCACGGGCATCTTCAAGTGTATTCCAATAGTTCACTTCATTCACCACACGGGTTGAGTTGACATCTAGTGCTTTTTTACAGCCTCCGGCAAGGAGTGAAAAGAAGACTAGACTCAGCAAAATTATTTTTTTCATTTTCTCAATTTTAAATGATACTTAATGTTATTTGTCTACGATCAGGAATTAAAAATCCAGTTTTACACCAATAGTATAAGTCCTTGGAATTTGCAAGCCGTAACCTGTATCATATCCCGTAAAACTTGCTAATTCAGGATCTTGTCCAGTATAGTTGGTCAATGTAAAAACATTATGAACACTTCCATACACGTAGAAACGTGAAACATTAGGAGTCTTCTTCTTGAACATATCCGTCAAATCATAGCCCAATGAAATGGTACGAAGCTTAACAAATGAGGCATTTTCTAAGAATATGTCTTGATTAACCTGGTAAGGAGAAACTGAACTCCATGGATTGTATATTGGGTATTTACTGTAGTCCCCACGTTTTTCCCAGAAAGTAATCTCTCTTACAGAATTAATATCATTTAATCCTTCACGATTTACGAAATCAAATCTGTTCGCCATTTCCTGGTTAATAAGGTCACGACCAAGGTTGTAGTAAAAGTTCAGACTTAAAGTCCAATTTTTGTAACCAAAATCGTTATTAAAACCACCAGAGAAGGTTGGAAGAGCATGACCTTTTAATGATCTGTCTGCATCAGTGATTGCATTATCACCATTGATGTCCTTCCATTTTGGGTCACCCGCCTTAAGTGTAAGTCCATTATAAGCCATTTTGCCACCAGCACCATTCGATGGAACT
>JACMPF010000007.1 GCA_014377665.1 Pedobacter sp.
AAAAGGTTGTGCGGTGAGGTAAACAATAGTTTTCTTCCACTGAAGCCGACGAAATTCTTTGCGCGGTCATCAATCATGACGTCGACGTTTACGATTTTATCCCCACAAAATATGATGTTTCTCCAGCCAATAAAGGGAAAGTGTTCTCCTAGCCAATCCAGTTTGTCTTCTAGGGAATTCCTGAATTCCATTGCTGCAGACACGATATAGACTTCATTGTTTTCTTGTAGCTTTTTAACTGCCTCGACGGCTCCCTCAATTACTGGTAAGTCTCTAAAGAAGCCTTTTTGATTGATGTAATCAAACCATTTACTATTAATCTCTTCAGGTATATGATGAAAAAATTCTTTTCCAGGCTCCTGAAAAAGATCATTAGGAACATTGTAGTCCCTGTTAAATAGTTGTATGAATTTGTGGATGGGATCAGCTAGGACTTCGTCCATATCTATGGCAATTCTCATAATATTCGTTTGCATCAAATATCTCTAATTGACTCCGAAGTTATGTTATATGAATTTAATATTATTGCATCTTGCTAATTGATAGTATTTTAATTACTTTTGCATCCCCGCAAGCATGGAGCTCCGGGAACTATGTTGAATACATAACTTTATAAAAGAATGGCAACTAAAATCAGATTGCAAAGATTCGGTAAAAAAGGTAAGCCTTTTTTCCACGTTGTGGTAGCGGATTCCCGCTCACCAAGAGATGGTAAATTTATTGAGCGTTTAGGTTCTTATAACCCAAATACCAATCCTGCTACTATTGAATTAAACTTCGACAAAACTTTAGACTGGGTAAACAAAGGTGCCGAGCCTACGGATACTTGTCGTGCTATCCTTTCATACAAAGGTGTTTTATACAAAAAACATTTAGAAGGTGGTGTTAAAAAAGGTGCGTTAACTACAGAGCAAGCAGATACTAAATTTGCTGAATGGTTAGGGGCAAAAGATGGCAAAATTGAAGGCAAAAAAGAGAATTTAACTAAATCGAAAGACGAAGTTAGAAAAGCTGCCCTAGCTGCTGAAGCTAAGAAAAATGCTGACCGTGCTGCTGCTCTTGCAATTAAGAATGCACCGGTAGAAGAAGAGGTTGTAGAAGAAACTCCTGAAGTTGAAGAAGAAGCTCCCGTAGCTGAGGCAACTGAAGAAGCTCCTGCTTCAGAGACTACAGAAGGAACAGAAGAAGAAAAAGCATAATATTCTTATTATTCTGAATAATAGCGAAGGGTCTTTCATCAGAATGACTTTTCGCTATTTTTTTTACACCACTTAATAGTCGAAGAAATTGAATTTAGAAGAGGCGTTTTATATTGGTTATATTACCAAAACTAAAGGACTAAAAGGAGAGCTGCAATTGTACTTTGAGTACGATGAGCCTGGGCTGCTTGAGCTAGATGTAATATTTGCCGATATCAGTAATAAAATGGTGCCATTTTTCGTGTCCTCCTATAAGCTCCACACCAACAGTACGGGTAATTTTTATTTTGATGATGTTGACCATATTGATAAGGCTCAGCCTCTAGTAAAGAAAAAGATTTATTTGCCATTGACTAAAATGCCGGATCGTTCGGACGATGACTTTCATTACAATGACTTAAAAGGTTTCATTGTTTCAGACGAATTCCATGGAGAACTTGGGGAGATCATCGAAGTAAATGAATATCCACAGCAATTTGTAGCTACAGTTTTGTATCAGAATAAGGAGATACTCTTTCCATTAAATGATGATATGATTATTGAGATTGACGAAGATGAAGAAACTATTTTAGTTGATCTACCTGAAGGGTTATTGGACTTATATATAAACTCTTAAGCTATGCGTTTTGATATCATATCTGTTCTGCCAGCTCTACTGGATAGTCCTTTCGCTCACTCGATACTGCAAAGGGCACAAAAAAGGGGCATAGCAGAAATTTTTGTTCATAATCTTAGGGATTATTCAGACAATAAACAAAAGAGCGTAGATGATTATCCCTATGGGGGTGGTAGTGGAATGGTCATGTCTATCGCACCTTTTGCCAAATGCATTGAAAGCCTGAAATCTGAGCGGCATTATGATGAGGTCATTTTTATGAGCCCTGATGGAGTTACATTTAATCAGACTATCGCGAATGAACTTTCTGGAAAAGTTAATTTAATGATCTTATGTGGGCACTACAAAGGAATCGATCAAAGAATCAGGGATCTTTTTGTTACAAGAGAGATTTCAATTGGAGACTATGTGTTGTCCGGCGGAGAACTTCCTGCAGCGGTTCTTGTAGATGCGATAACAAGGCTTATTCCCGGCGTCCTTAATGATGAGACCTCCGCTCTATCCGATAGCTTTCAGGGCGAGCTTTTAGATGCGCCAGTTTATACGAGACCATCAGACTGGAATGGTCACAAAGTTCCAGATGTGCTTTTGAGCGGACATGAATCCAGAATTAATGATTGGAGACATGAGCAAGCATTAATTCGCACACAGACAAAGCGGCCGGATCTTTTGGAAGACTAAAGATGCACAAATGATAAAGATTGTGGAAAAAAATAAAATTAGCTTTTATTTATAAAATAAAATTCTTAATATTGCAGTCCGATTTTAAACAACAAAAAGTCGGCTTAATAGCTTAAAATCATGGATTTAGTAAAATTTGTTGAAGAGCAGGTAATCGCAAAAAATGAGTTTCCTGCATTCAAATCAGGAGATACAGTGAGTGTTCACTATAAAATTCGCGAAGGTAATAAAGAACGTATTCAAATTTACCAAGGTGTAGTATTGCAACGCAATAGTGTGGGCGCAAACGAGACGTTTACTGTTCGTAAAATGTCTAATAGTGTTGGTGTTGAACGTATTTTCCCCATCAACTCTCCAAACATCGCTAAAATAGAAGTAAATAGTCACGGTAAAGTTCGTAGATCAAAATTATTCTATCTACGTGAGCTTACTGGTAAAGCAGCACGTATCAAATCTAAAAGAGTTTAGTCTTTTAGCGTTAAGCATATTAACCTTCCCAATTTCATTGGGGAGGTTTTTTGTTTCTAAATATTTTAACAAAACCACAATCGTTAACTACCTACTACTGTTGTTATCTGCAGTAGTCCCCGTTCAAGTCCATTGCGTAGTCGGGCATTAAATCATAATGTTGTTCAAGAAATGCTTTTGAATCTACTGTTAAGCTAATTCCGCTAGAACCGTAATACCACCCTTCACAACTTGGTTTAGTTCAAGATTAATCTTGGTGCCTAGGGGTAAAAAGATGTCAACACGCGAGCCGAATTTAATGAAGCCGAACTCTTTTGTCTGCTCAACAACATCCCCCTCTTTTAAATACCAGACAATTCTTCTTGCCAATGCACCTGCAATCTGTCTAAATAAGATTGGAGTTCCGTTTTCGTGTTCTACAACTACAGTAGTCCTTTCGTTCTCTGTGGACGATTTAGGATTCCATGCAGCCAGATACTTTCCAGGATGATACTTAAAGAATTTTACGACGCCAGAAATTGGATTCCTGTTGATGTGAACATTAACAGGAGACATGAAAATTGATACTTGTAATCTTTTATCTTTGAAATATTCTGTTTCTTCAGTTTCCTCAATCACGACAACTTTCCCGTCCGCAGGGCAGATCACTAGGTCATTTCCCGACATGAATGACCGCCCAGGATTTCTAAAAAATTGTAAGACAATTAAGAATAGGGCAATAGAAAATATATAGATTGACCATCTCAACCATACGACATCAGTAAACCTATAATCAATAATTGCATTAACTATAAAAATAAAAAGTAGTGAAACGGCAATCGTGGTATAGCCTTCTTTATGTATGGTCATTTCAATGAGTTATGTGAACGCTGCAAAATTGAGAAAAAATATTGGATTAACTGGGATTACCCTAAACAGATTTCGCCTTATATATGTCTTTGAGGTTTCGCCCAAGGCCGTCATAATCCAAACCGTAACCTACCACAAAGTCATTTTCAATCTCGAAGCCGACGTACTCCAGCTCATCGATCGGAGATTTGAGTGCATTCGGCTTAAGGAGTAAAGAGCAAACTTTGATTGACGAAGGAGCCTGTTTCTTAATCTCTGCAATGATATAGCCCAGAGTAAAACCTGTGTCAACAATGTCCTCAACTACGATTACATCGCGCTCATTAAGGTTGTCAGGAAGCCCAAATGCCTGTTGAATTTTTCCACTACTCTCTGTACCCTTGTAGCTACTAACTTTAATAAAACCTACCTCGCAAGAAACTGTGATTTCTTTCAGCAGGTCTGCCATGAATATAAAGCTCCCATTGAGAACACCTAGAAAATACGGACATCGATTTTCATAGTCGAGATTTAACTGGATTCCAATCAATCGGATTCGTTTGGAGATGTTGTCATTTTCAAGGAATATCTCAAATCCTTTGTCAGCTATTTGTATGCTATTCATGCTAACCGTTTCCTATCTTTTGTTTTTCCAACTCTTTTTCCCTGCTTCGCTGCTCCCTTTTCTCTTGGCGAAGTTGTTTGTTCGATTTAAGCGTATCAACTGTTGTGGCCGGCCTTGCCACAGTATCTTTTTTCCCACCGAACAAGCGATCGAACAATGTCTTTGATTCGTCCTGCGTTTCGATCGCTGGTAAAGGATCGTCGTCGTCAAAAGCGTTGGTATCTATCAAAGTCGTGTCTGGAAGTAAATATTGTCTCAAACCGTCCCGTAGGCGTACATTATAAAAGCCATAGCCGCTAGTATCTGAAGGCGTTAAACCTCGTCTTGCCATAATGTTTCCTATATATTGAAAGTAGTTATACATATAGTCCTTTAAACCACCATCACTTCTAAATTTGAAGAGGGCAATCTTGGGCCTAGGAACGATATTCGCAAGAAAGATTCCTTCGCCAATATTCAATTCTGACGGAGATTTACCAAAATAATGACGTGTTGCTTCGCCGATCCCGTATACATTCTGTCCCATTTCAATAATATTAAAATATACTTCCAATATTCGGTTTTTACTTACCAGCCGATTATTTTCAATCAACCAAACAATTAATATCTCCTCTGCTTTACGGGCAAGGGTTTTCTTCCTGCTTAAAAATACATTCTTCACCAGCTGCATCGAAATCGTACTTCCCCCTCTAACAAATTTCTTTTCCTTAAAATTTACAGCAAAAGATTTACGGATGGATTCCTGTACAAATCCCTTATGAGAAAAAAAAGAAGGGTCTTCCGAAGTCAGGATAGCATTTTTGAAATTACTGGATACCTGTGAAAGGGGAGTATAGTTTGGATTTGAAGGGCCAATCATGATATCTCTCATTGGTTTACCATATTCATAAGGTGTATACACGAAGGGATCGTTGATCTTTTGAAGGTTAACCTTACCCCATTTAAGTATCTTGAAGTTACTTGGAGTCAAACCTGAATCAAACTTCACGCTATCTGGCTCAGAACTATCCAGATAGAAATTCAGGGCATATTTTATTTTTCCACTAACCTTCAAACCTTCTAACGATTCAAACAATCCTTGAGGGAAGGCATTTAAAATTTCTTGCGCATCCTGTTCGGGTGTTTTTAGTTTAACCTCGTAAATCTTGTTAGGGCTTAAAGTGTATTTGAGATAGGGATGTATCTCAGCTTTTTTCAAATAAACAGTTGAAGTGCTATCCAGCGCTACATAGTTTGACCCTACAAGCAAGTCTGCGTCGATACGGGCCTCGGGAACAATAATATCATTAGCCGCAATTTTGGCATGATTGATTAGCAAATTCCGTACTGACCATGAGCCCTCTATTCTATAATCTTCACCCTTATAATCAGCCCCTTTAAGAATGGTTCTGATGGTGTCAAAACTTATTTTAGCGTGTAATTTATTGTTCAGATAGGGTAATTCAACTTTTTTATTATCCGCAAATACCATTACGTCGAAATGCTTGCTCCCCGCTTTAACCTCCCCATTTACATGCCATGTTGCTTCTGTCTTGTTGACGAGAATAGTTGACTGTAACACACCACTAACGATGGTAGCAGTGCTAGTCATAAACGAGAGTTTCGAGGTGTCATTATCGTTCACAGTTAGCAGAAGGTTTTTAATCTCCATGTCATCAGGAACTTTGTACAGGATTTGATTGAGTAAATTATTTGCGATGTCTGAAAGGGCTAGTTTAGGTTTTTTTTCTGTACTATCCTTCTGTTTGCGTTTTAAGATGAAGTCAATGTTACTTAACGAGTCTTTAAAAACCAGGTTTATCTTTCCATCTTTGAGGTTCATCTCCGAAAGCTTAACGTCTCCAAAAATCAACGGCCACAATTTGACTCCAATGGTCATGTCGCTTATAATAGCTAACGTATCGCGCTCTTTTGGAACCACTGAAATATTGGTCATATGTACCGTGTTTAGGCCATTGAATCCAGTCTTACCAATTTTAACATCAAGGTCGTAAGCCTTATTTGCTTTTAAAATCGCTTTAGCGATCATCTTTTGCAGTAAGGCTTCCCGCTTGCTGTAGGCAACACTGCCTATGATAATGAGGAGTATTGTAAGAATCCCTAAAGCCAAGGCACCAATCCTTAAGTGCTTTTTAGAGATGTTAATTTTTGGAAGCTGCATGCTGTTAATTAGGTGTTTAATGCTAAACGGTTAATACAAACTAAAAGTTTAATTCGCGTTAAAATTACAATAAAATGGGGCATATAAAAGTTATATCGCCCGTAATTTAGCTAAATTTGCTGCAATGATAATTAGTCCCGAACAAGTGCTGTCAGCCCTTAGAAATGTGGAAGACCCTGATCTTAAAAAGGATCTGGTAACCTTAAATATGATTAAGGACCTGAAGATCGAAGGCAATGGTGTGAGTTTTACGCTAGAGCTCACCACACCTGCGTGTCCCATGAAAGACATGTTAAAGAACGCCTGCAACAATGCTGTTAAGCATTTTGTAAGCAAAGACGCTGAGGTGCAAATCAATGTGACCTCTCGAGTTACTAAGCCAATGGATACCACCCAACTGAAGGATATTCGCAATATTATACTGGTCTCATCTGGAAAGGGTGGAGTTGGGAAATCAACTGTGGCCAGCAATTTAGCGGTTACTTTAGCTGCAGATGGGGCGAAGGTCGGCTTAATTGATGCTGATATTTACGGCCCCTCAGTTCCAACTATGTTTGATCTGGTGGGAGCAAAGCCTTCGGCAAGAGAAACTGAAGATGGAAAAACATTAATTCTTCCCATTGAAAAATACGGTATTAAATTACTATCTCTTGGTTTTTTTGCCGATCCTGATCAACCCGTGCCATGGCGTGGACCAATGGCATCGAATGCCGTAAAGCAATTATTTAATGATGCAGATTGGGGAGAGCTCGATTACCTAATTGTGGACCTTCCTCCGGGTACTGGTGACATACACATTACCATTACGCAAAGTTTCCCGATTTCAGGAGCAGTAATAGTTACCACACCGCAACAAGTAGCACTAGCCGATACGAGAAAAGGTTTAGCAATGTTTAAGATGCCAGGCATAAATATACCTGTCTTGGGTGTTATAGAAAATATGGCTTATTTTACACCACAAGAACTGCCCGAAAACAAATACTATTTGTTTGGTAAAGACGGAGGCAAACGGCTTGCAACATCTTTTGATGTTCCTTTTTTGGGAGAGATCCCCATCGTTCAAGGCATAGCCGACGCGGGAGACAGCGGCAATCCTATAGCGCTAGATACTTCAGATATTATTAGCAAAACTTTTTCACAAATAGCAGGAAGAGTTGCTCAGCAAATAGCAATTAATAACGCAATCTCCTAATTCATAAAAATTTACTATTTTTATACTTCAAAAATTTAACCAATGAATTTAACAGAACAAGTAGAGCAGGCACTTGAAAGCATACGTCCATATCTAATTGCAGATGGCGGCGATGTTGCTATAGAGGAAATCACGGAGGATAATGTAGTTAAATTGAAATTATTGGGTAGTTGCGGTTCCTGCAAAATGAGTTTTATGACCATGAAAGCAGGTATTGAGCAGGCCATAATGAAATCGGTTCCACAAATTACTTCTGTTGTGGCCATCAACCTGGCGGAACCTGTTTAAGGCAATTTAACACAATTTAACTAGTCGTGCTATTTATTACAGGTAAGTTTGTATATGAAGTACCCATTAACCATCATATTGCTTCTTTTCTTTTCTTCTGTCTTTGCACAGCGAATCACCCTTGAAAAGAAACTTATTCAATTCTCGGGTATAATTACCGATGTCGATAGTAATTCTGTAGTGCCATACGTTACCGTTACCAACCTTAGTAATAAAGACCAGAGATATGCTGCCAACTATAAAGGATTTTTTTCGTTTATAGCACACCCTGGGGATACCATCTTATATACAGCAGTAGGCTATCGGGACTTGTTGCTTCCAATCCCAGCTGATATTACAGAAACAAAATACACGGCATTAGTAAAGCTTAAATCTGAGATCGTGAACCTTCCAACGGTGAGGGTATATCCATGGGCAACCGTAGAAGACTTCACCAGAGACTTTATGACGATGAAGATCGCTGACGATGATTACCTGATTGCCATTAAAAATCTGTCCAGAGAAAGCATTTCTGCGTTAATGATGACGCTGCCACGAGACGGAGGTGAGGTTCAGAGTACCAATTTTAGACTCAATCATTGGAATTCCCTGAATAAAAATATGGTGCAAACCAATCCGCTGCTTAACCCTTTTGCATGGGGTAAACTACTGGAATCTATTAGTAAAGGCGATAAGAGTAGAAGCTCTTCTAACTAACGTTTCTTGCGTTGGTTAGGAAATCGCATTTTATAATCAGTACTAATGTTCCCCTTAGAAATGTTGTCCAGTTTGCTCCGAAGCATTCGTTTACGTAATAAGCCTAATTTATCGGTAAATAGCGTTCCTTGTATATGGTCGTATTCATGCTGTATCACGCGTGCTGCCATCCCGGAAACGGTTTCCTCCTGCAACTCCCATTTCTCGTCGTAATACCTGATCGTAACATTTGGCTTGCGCATCACATCTTCTCTCACATCAGGAATGCTTAAACAACCTTCATTGAAAGCCCATAGTTCTCCTGTTTCTTCAAGAATTTCAGCATTGATGAAAACTTTCTTATAGCGAGCCTTATCGTCACTTCCGGTATCAACAATGAAAAGACGGATAGGTAGTCCAACTTGAGGTGCAGCTAAACCCACTCCGCTAGCGTTGTTCATCGTATCAAACATGTTGATAATCAACTGCTGCAAATCTGGGTAAGCCTCATCTATTGGACCGCATACTTTTTTTAGTACTGGATCTCCATATGCTACAATGGGTAACTTCATGGTACAAAGGTATAAATATTACACTAAAGGATAAAAAGTTAAGGAGCTCAAATTGCGCTCATCAAGAATTTCCGAACTAATGGTGGCCGCATCGGCAGTGGTAACCGACTGGATCTTCTTAAACACCGTCTCTAAATCATCTATGCGATCGTATTCCAACAGGCTCTTCGCCATGGAAATAATTAGGCCAATCCTATTTTCTTCTCCCAAGGCAATTTGACCGATAAACTTGTTTTTTGCCTTCTGAAGCTGTATCTCGGTCAATGGTTTATCTCTAAGCCTCTTGAATTCTTTATTAATCAAACTAAGCGCCCTATCTACTTTTTCGATGTCTGTTCCGAAATACAGTGTAAAGATTCCCGTATCTGTCAGGGGACTATACCCAGATTCAATGGTGTAAGCAATTCCATATTTTTCTCTTATCTGAAGGTTCAAAACAGAGCTCATGCCAGTGCCACCAAAATGGTTGTTAAGCAGTAGTAGCCCAGTCTTGTAACTTTCGTGAAGAGAATATGCATGACAACCTAGTATGGTGTGTGCTTGCGCAATAGGTTTTACTTGCGAACGCCTAAAAATTGCTGGCTTAATAGGAGTCAGGCGTCGTTTTATATACAGATTTTCCGGAATATCAGCGTAATGCTTGCTGCCGACTCTTACGATTTTCGAAAATGAATAATTTCCAATAACGGCAACAACGATTTTATCCGTATGATAGTTATCTGCAATAAACTTTAAGATGTCCGTTCTTTGTAAAGCGGTAACCGATTCCCCAGACCCAAGGATATTTCTGCCCATCGGATGATTTGCAAAAATAAGATCCTCAAAATCATCATATATAGCTTCTTCGGGTTGATCTTGATAAGAGGCAATCTCATCTAAAACTACGCCTTTCTCCTTCTCAATTTCTTCCTCCGGGAAAGTAGAGTGAAAAACAATATCATTGAATAGTTCCAAAGTCCTATCCATATAAGGGTTTAAAAAGCTAGCATGAATGCAGGTATACTCTTTAGTAGTATAGGCATTCAGATCTGCACCAACACTTTCCAGACGATTAAGAATTTGATTAGTATTTCTTTTGGAGGTCTGTTTAAATATAAGGTGCTCAATAAAATGTGCTAGCCCTGATTGATCTTCTTTTTCATCCCTTGATCCACTGTTGATAATAATGCATGAATGAGAAATTGTTGAGGCAGAAGGGACGTGAAGCAGTCGAATCCCATTTGATAAAGTATGAACATTGTATTCCATCGGCTCGCAAATGTACGCAGAAATGTTTTATTTCAACGCCGTATTCATCAATGTACCTGATGTCTGATCCTGTCAATTTGACAATATCATTGGTTTGGAATAACCATTGCTAAGCTGATTATGTACTTAAAAATCAGTTAATAATATGAGCATAGAAGAAAAAGGAAGTATATCCATCCATACAGAGAATATTTTTCCAATCATTAAGAAATTCCTGTATTCAGATAATGAGATCTTTTTAAGAGAGCTTGTTTCAAATGCCGTAGACGCGGTACAAAAAATTAAAAGACTAGCTGCGCTTGGCCAGTATAATGGCGAGCTGGGAAATCCACTAGTGGAGGTTTCACTTGATAAAGAAGCCAAAACAATCACTATTACCGACAATGGTTTAGGGATGACTGCTGAAGAAATAAAAAAGTATATCAATCAGGTTGCATTCTCGGGAGCTAGTGAATTTGTTGAGAAATTTAAGGATGCAAAAGACGCCAATGAGATCATTGGTAAGTTTGGTCTTGGCTTTTACTCCGCATTTATGGTTGCAGACTTAGTCGAAATTCAGACGCTATCTTATCAGGAAGGTGCAGAAGCAGCCCGTTGGGTATGTGACGGAAGTACTGAATTTGAGATTTCAGCAGGTAACAGAACCATCCGTGGTACACAGATCATTCTGCATGTAAACGCTGATTCAGAAGAGTTCCTTGATAAAAATAAATTAGAAGGAATTCTTGATAAATATGGTAAGTTTTTACCAGTTCCCATTAAGTTCGGTACAAAAACAGAGCAGGAAGCGGATGGCGAAGATGAAGAAGGAAAACCTAGAACTAAAAGCGTCGAAGTTGACAACATCATCAATACGACAAACCCTATCTGGACAAAAGCACCTGCAGAATTGTCAGATGAAGACTACCTTTCTTTCTATAAGCAACTTTATCCTTTCTCAGAAGATCCTTTGTTCTGGATCCATCTTAACGTTGATTACCCATTCAATCTTACAGGTGTCCTGTATTTCCCTAAAGTGAAGAATGACTTCGATATGCAACGCAACAAGATCAAGTTATTCTCACGTCAGGTATTCATCACTGATGAAGTAAAAGATATTGTTCCAGAATTCCTAATGCTGCTACATGGTGTGATTGATTCACCGGATATTCCTTTAAATGTCTCTAGAAGTTTCCTACAGGCAGATAGCAATGTAAAAAAAATAAACAGTTACATCACCAAAAAAGTAGCTGATAAATTACAGGAACTATTCAATAAAGACCGTAAGGGCTTCGAAGAGAAATGGAGCGACATTGGTCTTTTCGTAAAATACGGAATGGTTAGTGAGGACAAGTTCAATGATAAAGCGAAAGATTTCGCATTGCTAACTAATACGAAAGAAGAACTCTTCACTTTAAATGAGTACCATGATAAAGTGAAGGACTTTCAAACTGATAAAAACGGGCAAGTAGTTTATATCTATTCAAATGACCCGGCTAAGCAGGATAGTTTCATTCAGTCTACCAATAAAATGGGATATGATGTCTTATTGATGAATTCCCCAATCGATAATCACTTCGTCCAACACTTAGAGCAGAAACTGGAAAAAACAACGCTTAAGCGTGTAGATTCTAGTGTTGCAAGTAAGCTGATTGATAAAGACGATCATGTAGAGTCTGTATTGACAGAGGACCAGGCTAAATCAGTGAAAGAAGTATTTGAGAAAGCTATTACAAAACCTGGATACACCGTGGAAATCGTTGGGTTAAACCCAGAGGAACTCCCGGTAACCGTGACAATGGACGAGTTCATGAGGAGAATGAAAGACATGGCTGCGATGGGTGGCGGAATGGGATTTTACGGAAGTATGCCAGATAGTTATAAAGTAGCAATCAATGGTAACCATAAACTTATTAGTAAGATCCTTGCTTCAGATAGTGATGAGACGAAAGGTCTATTAGCTAAACAAGCTATTGACTTAGCATTATTGGCGCAAGGAATGCTTACTGGGGCTGAACTAACCGCATTTGTCAGCAGAAGTGTGGAGTTGATATAAACACCACCCATTTATAATTTTGCATATAATCAAAGAGAGAGGAGCCGCACCTCTCTCTTTTTTATTATCTGAAATTTTAAAAAATTAATAAATACGCAATGTTAACTTTAAACAGATTACATTGCAATCACAACAACCACTTATAACGCTCTCCATGACTAACATTTTAGATCCAACAGATATTGCTATCTGTAAGCTCTTATTGGGCAATGCAAAAATGACAATGAAAGTTTTGGGTAAAGAAATATTTCTTTCCGAAGAAGCTGCGAGAAGTCACGTAAAAAGGTTAGAAGATCTTGGATATATTTTAGGTTACCACGCAACCCTGGATAGGGCGAAGTTCAACAAAGTTGTGCTAATGTATTACCACATTAAACTTATCAGCAATGCGGGAAACAATCTAAAGCTTTTTATGGATAAATCTAAGGAATTAGTTCAAATAATAAATTGTCAACAGGTAGCGGCTGACGGCTACGATTTTATTGTGACAGTAGAGTCCCCCAGTCTCAACGAAAACAATAGAATCATAACGGCTGAATTGTGTCATTATTTTGATATATATTCAATATCAAATGCCGTTGTATTAAGTGAGACAAGAATAAATAGGGTAAGTAATTTCTCTTCAAGAATCAAAAAAGACTTGAATAAAGTAATTGTTTTAATAGCTTATTTTAGTCAATTCCTGAATGTGGAGACCATATCTTCCTGTCAACTGTAATAATTTAATGCCCGATTGTAGCGTTTCTTTATGTATTCTCGTATAAGGTATCAAAAGTGTTAATGGCCATTAACCTATTGTTTTATTGAATAGAGAAATCATTTACTAAAGAGAAATGAAATGAAAATTAAATCCCTTATTGCGGCACTTGCCATCACCACACTTTTAGGATCTTGCATGAAAGATCAGGACATACAACCTCAACAACCAGTAGCGGGCTTAAGCATCGTTCAAGCTTCACCAACTACAGAAAATCTAGACGTTTATGTGGACAATACCAGAGCTGTTTTTGATCTCGCGTATGCTAAAAAAGTAGATTACCTGAACTTATTCCCGGGAAACAGGAAGTTAACAATAACAAAAAAAAGGAAGCCAGACTCCTTTACTGGCAGAGCAACTTACGTTAAAAGATTATATCGGCTACACACTTTTTATTGTAGACAAATTGGAAACAGTCAAATTTTTGTTTCTAGAAGATGACCTGGCCAAACCTGCCAATGGCAAAGCAAAAGTTCGATTTGTAAACTTAAGTCCAGACGCACCTGCATTAAATCTTTCAATTACCGGTAAAGAGACCGATTTGGTTACTAACAAATTATTTAAGGAGTACAGTACCTTTACAGAAATGGACGCTGCTGAAAAAGTCACATTCAACGTAAAAAATAAAGATACAGGAGCCTTGGAGACCAGCATTGCAGATGTCAAAGTCGATGCTGGAGGTATTTATACCATTTGGGTAAAAGGATTAAAATCTGATACAGACAGCACAAAACTCGGGGTAGCTATTTTCCAGCATAAATAAAAACTCCTAATACCACAAATGCTCAAGCTTGAAGACGCCATTACTGGCTGTCAGCAAAATAAAAATAAGGCGAAAGAAATGATTTATAAATCGTTCTATGGATACCTTATGGGCGTGATTCTGCGGTATGTCAGCGACAGGAACGATGCCGAAGAATTAGTGAACGATTGCTTTGTTAAAATCTTTAAAAACATAGTAACGTTCACTTTTCCTGAAAAACCGGATGAACTACAAAAGGCCTTCAAAGGATGGATAGCCAAAATCTCTTCCAGAACATCAATAGACTTCCTGCGTACTAAAAAAACTAAGGTTTATGTTGATGACCTTGATGAACACCAACATCCAGTTACAGAAGTTAATGTTATTTCGAAATTGCATGTACAAGATATTTTAGCATTGCTCGATGCGCTTCCTGATACACAAAGGATTATTTTTAATATGTATGAAATTGAAGGTTTCTCTCATGATGAAATATCGAAAATCCTTGATATTTCCAGCAGCTCAAGTAGGGTTTATTTAACACGCGCAAAAAATAGGTTGAGAACATTATATTCAAAATCATTAATTCAATCGTATGCCAATTGAACGTTTGAAACAATCCTCAAATGAGGAACTGATCCCCCATATCAAGAGTAGCCTTGTTGGTCATGAAGAGGAGTATGTACCGGGATCATGGGAAAATTTCAATAAAAAAGATAAAAAGCCATCTGGTCTAATCTTCTGGATAGGCGGACTATGCACTGCGGCAGCGATCTTACTAATTGGTTTCAGTCTGTTCTTCTACTTAGAAAACAATACTGAAGTAAATTCTTTAAACAATGACCTTGTTAATAATATCCCTATAATCACAAAACCGGATCATGATACTGCAAAAAGCAAAAGCTTAACGGAGAGCAATAGTCAATCAGTACCTATTCATACAATTGCACGAAGTAATGTCAATATAAATTCTGCAATAGCTTCAGGTCGGGACTTGACTATCGTTTCTGAAGAGTCGATAATTGATAACTCAAGCAATGCGATCAAACCAATCGAATCCGGCAATGATTTGGTCAGTCAGCAACACGCCATTTTAGTAACGACAGCAGATCCACCAGTTACAATCCCAAAAAGGCCAATTACGCTGGACGAGTTACTTGTTAATGAAAACGATCTTAAAGCGAGTGAAAAAGATGAAGCTGGTAAAAAACTCTCAGTAAGCAAATGGGATCTTGGAATTGTGGTTGCACCATCTTTCGGTAATACTGATAGGCTAAACATGGGTTATGGTATAAGCATGGCTTATAACCTAAACAGTAAATTGTCTCTAGGTTCAGGAATGTCGTATAATGAGATGGGCGCTTCTAAGCAAATTACTGAAAATAAAGCGCAGAATAGTCCATCTTCAAATGCGCTGGTGAGCGATACTAAAAGCCTCCAATCAGTAAATACTAGAGTGAGTGGCATAGACATCCCGATTGAGGTTCGCTATAACTTAAGCAATCGATTTTATGCAAATGTGGGCATTTCTGCTTTTGCGGTAATCCATCAGCAACAAAACAATGTTTATTTACAAGGTACGGTTGTCCAACGATCGGCTGTAAATCTTGCTGGGGATCTGCAGCCACAATTATTCCTGGTGACAAAGAAAGTGTCAGAGAGCGCGCAAGAAACTTTGAGCACTAATAGTAAACTCATAGGATTCTATAATTTCTCTCTCGGATACAAACAGAAAATTTCTAAAGATAAGTCCATCGGGGTTGAGCCCTTTATTAAGGTTCCAATGAAAGATGTTACGAAAGAAAACCTGCGCCTTTTGGGCACAGGTCTTAAGATTAAGTTTGATTTCTAGCTATTTATAGATTCCCTCTAAATTGAATAAGAAAGCGTAGTTTAATGCAATATCCTTCAGGTAATCAAACCTACCCGAAGCACCGCCATGGCCGAAATCCATATCCGTTTTAAGTAACAATATGTTTTTATCAGTTTTGGTTGCCCTTAATTTCGCTACCCATTTGGCAGGTTCAAAATATTGTACTTGACTGTCATGCAATCCTGTTGTCACCAGCATATTCGGATAAGCCTTTTTCTCAATGTTTTCGTAAGGCGAATAGCTTTTCATGTAGGTGTAAGCATCCTTGTTTTTCGGATTACCCCATTCGTCGAACTCGTTTGTAGTCAGCGGTATGCTTTCGTCAAGCATCGTATTAACAACATCTACAAAAGGAACCTGTGCAATAATTCCGTTCCACAGATCTGGAGCAAGGTTAATCACAGCACCCATTAATAATCCACCGGCACTTCCCCCTTGAGCATACAAATGGCCCTTCGAAGTGAATTTCTCGGAAATCAGGAAGTTTCCGCAATCAATGAAGTCAGTAAAGGTGTTTATCTTTTTCATCAACTTTCCATCTTCATACCAGTACCGGCCCATTTCTTGTCCGCCGCGAATGTGCGCCAGTGCATATACAAATCCTCTATTTAACAAACTTAAATTGTTACCGGAAAAACCAGCATCCATAGTTGCTCCATAAGAACCATAGCCATATAACAATAGGGGAGCAGAACCGTCCTTTTTAAGCCCTTTTTTATAGACCAATGAAATAGGAACCTTTGTGCCGTCTTTTGCTGTAGCATATACCCGCTCCGTAACGTATTCTTCTTTATTGTAACCGCCCAAAACTTCCTGTTCCTTCATCAAGGTCTTTACCTTCGTTTCCATGTTGTAATCGTACACTGAGTTGGGTGTTGTCATAGACGTGTAGATATACCTCAATATCTTAGAATTGTATTCCGGATTACCACCATTTCTTGCGGTATATGTAGGCTCAGCAAAATCCAGGTAATGTTCATCGGCACTTTTCAAGCTCTTGATCCTTAGCTGAGATAATCCATTTTTACGTTCAGATAAAACAATGAAGTCCTTATATTCGTCCACACCGCTTAATAGCACATCTTTTCTGTTTGGGATAACCTCCTTCCAGTTATCTCTGCCAGGTTTATCTAACGGGGTTTCCATCATTCTGAAGTTTTGAGCGTCCCAGTTTGTTACAATAAGAAACTTATCGTCCAAAGCCACAACATCATATTTCATGTCTTTTACTCTTGGCGTAAAAACCTGGAAGGGTGCTTGAGGTTGATCTGCCGGGATCATACGAATCTCATCCGACATCGTTGCTGAGGAATAGACAAAGATATATTTCCCTGATTTCACCTTTGCCACACCAATATAGTTGGACTTATCTTTTTCTTCATAGACTACAGCATCGCTAGATGCTGCTGCACCTAAAATGTGCTTCTTAATCTTTTCACTCAACAATGTCACCGCATTTTTAGAAGTGTAGAACATCGTTTTATTGTCTGAAGCCCAGACAGCATAGCCTTCTGTATTAGCGACAGCATCTTTATAGATCTCTCCGGTCTCCAGATTTTTAATATGCAATACATACTGTCTTCTAGACACATCATCAACACCATAAGCCATCATTTTATTATTTGGGCTCACGCTAAAGCCTGATACTGAATAGTAAGGATGACCCTTTGCCATCTCATCGACGTCCATCAATACCTCTTCAGGCGCATCAATACCTCCTTTCTTCCTGCAATATTTATAATATTGTTTTCCGTCTTCCGTCTTTCTATAGTAGTAGTACCCATTGTCCAGAACAGGTACTGATTCATCCTTTTCCTTAACCCTACCTTTTAATTCCTTAAATAATTCTCCTCTGAATGCTTTTGAACCACTCATTATGGTGTCTACATATTTGTTTTCAGCAGTTAAGTAATCAACAACTTTTGTGCTGTCAGGGCCCTTTTTGAAGTAATCAATCATCCAATAATAGTTGTCTACTACAGTGTCGCCATGCAGGATACGTGTTGTCGGTTTAATTTCTGCTACTGGTTGCGTAGCTACTGGCCATTTATAAGTTTCCATTTTATTATCTTTGTTTGTACAGGACAAGGCTGTTGCAATTAGCAACACTGCCGAGAGAATTTTTTTCATATCTGTAAGGTTTAGGAGTCGGATGATGCAAATTAAAATTTATTCACCTACAAACCTCACATTATTAAAGAATTAAAGTTATGCAACAACCATTTGACATTAGATTAGGGGATAAAGATTATGCTGTTTTCCCAGAGGGAAACGATGTTTATGTAATTTTCAAGGACGGAAAGGAGTACCTATCCATTCAAAAAGATACTGACCTCCAGTGGATAAAACTGGATGCAGAAACGGGAACACCAATCTTTGAGACTGATGAGGAAATCAATAACATCGGCCGAGAAATACTTGCCTACGTCCCTGAAGAAGAAGACGAGGAAGAGCTGGAAGAGGACAAGGACTAACCGGCCCAACTGTCCCTATCTAAACTTCGGTAGTGTATTGCCTCTGCCAAGTGTTCAAGCGCTATAACTTCACTCTCCGCCAGATCTGCAATTGTGCGTGACACTTTTAAAATCCTGTCATATGCCCTCGCTGAAAGTCCCAGCCGTTCCATGGCTTTTTTAATGAGCGCCTGTCCCGCCGCGTCTATTGTGCAAATTTGCCTTACCATATTCGGATTCATTTGGGCATTATAATGCAAAGTTGTATCCTGTTTGAACCTTAAATCCTGAATATCTCGGGCATTAATTACCCTTCTACGGATCACTTCACTTTTTTCTGCTGCCGAAAGAGAGGTCAGCTCATTAAAATTCACAGGAGTCACTTCCACATGCAAGTCTATACGATCCAGTAATGGGCCCGAAATCTTACCCAGATATTTCTGCACCACACCGGGAGCACAGGTACATTCCTTCTCCGGATGATTATAAAACCCACAGGGACAAGGGTTCATTGAAGCAATCAGCATAAAGCTAGCCGGATATTCTACGCTCATCCTCGACCTTGAGATCACAATGCTACGATCCTCCAGGGGCTGCCTCATTACTTCTAATACACTTCTCTTGAATTCTGGAAGCTCATCTAAAAACAATACACCATTGTGTGCCAAAGAGATTTCGCCGGGTTGGGGGTTGGAACCACCGCCCACAAGTGCCATGTCAGAAATCGTGTGGTGCGGACTACGATAAGGGCGTTCTGTCATCAAGGCATCCGCAGCACTTAACTTTCCTGCAACCGAGTGGATTTTCGTGGTTTCTAATGCTTCCTGCAAATTCAATGGGGGCAATATACTTGGTAAACGTTTCGCCAGCATGGTCTTTCCAGAGCCTGGCGGACCAATTAGTATCACGTTGTGGCCTCCCGCTGCAGCGATCTCCAGCGCGCGTTTAATGTTTTCCTGACCCTTCACATCCGAGAAATCATGATCGTAGCAATTCACTTTCTTATAAAACTCGTCCCTCGCCTTGACTACTACAGGAAAATGCTCTACGCTTTTTGTAAAAAAGGAAACAACGTCTGATAAATTTCTCATGCCGTACACCAATAACTCGCTGACTATTGCTGCCTCACGGGAATTGTCAATTGGTAATATAAAGCCTTTGAAGGACGCTGCTCTTGCCTGTATCGCGATAGGTAAAGCCCCTTTTATAGATTGCAGACCACCATCAAGAGAGAGCTCGCCCATGATGAAATACTTGTCCAGTTCTTCACTTTCTATTTGTCCTGATGCTGCCAAAATAGCTATCGCAATTGGCAGATCATATGATGAACCCTCTTTACGAATATCCGCCGGAGCCAGATTGATTACAATCTTTTGCCGCGGCATCTTTAAGCCCGTACTTTGGATCGCACTTTCTATTCTTCTTAGGCTTTCCTTTATGGTATTGTCTGGTAATCCAACAATATGGTATTTGTTGCCCGTGCCAATGCTAACTTCAACAGTAATAGTTAAAGCATTAACACCGAATACAGCACTTCCATAAGTTTTTACAAGCATAGAACAGGTTGGTATTACCTGTTAACTAAACTCTACGATTAAAAAATAGGGTGGTTGAAAAAAAGAAGATTTTTTAGTGAGGTCGACTACATCTTACCCTGCGGCATCTTAGGCATGTTTTTCATCATCTTTGCAGCTGCGGCAGGGTTGGAGAACTGTTTCATCACCTTACGCATATCTTCAAATTGCTTGATCAGCTTAGTAACTTCTTCGATCTTTGTGCCAGATCCTTTAGCAATACGTAATCTTCTGCTTTGTTGAATACTATCTGGGTTTTCACGCTCATATTTAGTCATCGATTGAATAACGGCTTCCACACTTTTAAAAGCATCATCTTCGATATCAACATTTTTCATCATCTTCCCAACACCCGGAATCATGCCCATCAAATCCTTCATGTTTCCCATTTTTTTGATCTGTTGGATCTGGTTGTAGAAGTCATTAAAGTCGAACTTGTTCTTACGGATCTTTTTCTGAAGTTCTGCTGATTCCTTCTCATCAAACTGCATCTGCGCACGCTCAACAAGGGAAACCACATCACCCATACCCAAAATACGGGAAGCCATACGCTCCGGATAAAAGACATCCAAAGCTTCCATCTTCTCACCTGTACCAATAAACTTGATAGGTTTATTTACTACAGATTTGATCGAAAGAGCAGCACCACCACGTGTATCACCATCGAGCTTGGTCAAAACCACGCCTGTAAAGTCAAGCCTGTCATTAAACACTTTAGCGGTGTTAACAGCATCCTGACCAGTCATCGCATCCACTACAAATAAAATCTCATGGGGCTTTGTGCTCGCCTTAACAGCAGCAATTTCATCCATCATTTGATCATCTATTGCTAAACGACCGGCAGTATCTATAATAATTACATTTGCATTTTGCTTTTTACCTTCAGCAATACCCTCCATGGCAATAGCAACAGGATCCTTTGATTCTATATTTGCGTAAACCGGTACACCAACCTGTTGGCCCAAGATCTGAAGTTGATCCACAGCAGCCGGACGATAAACGTCCCCTGCAACTAACAAAGGTTTTTTACCTTTTCCTTTTAGGTAGTTAGCTAGTTTACCCGTAAAAGTAGTTTTACCAGCACCATTCAATCCCGCGATAAGTATGATTGTTGGATTGTTTTTTAGATCGAGTTCTGT
The DNA here is from genome assembly GCA_014377665.1 of Pedobacter sp. GTDB lineage: Bacteria > Bacteroidota > Bacteroidia > Sphingobacteriales > Sphingobacteriaceae > Pedobacter. The sequence goes on from JACMPF010000007.1 coordinate 21,127, forward strand.
AACCTCACCACCCATTAAAGCAGTAAGTTCATCATTCATTACCTTAGTAAGCAACTGACCGGGAGAAACAGCAGTCAGTACATTTTGCCCTAATGCTTTCTCTTTCACGTCATCAGTAAAGGTCTTGGCTGTTTTGTAATTCACATCGGCATCAAGCAATGCTTTACGAATCTCCTTCATGGTTTCTGCCACATTGATCTCCGTAATACTGCCTTGGCCTTTTAAAACTTTAAATGCACGGTCTAGCTTGTCTTGTAAATTATCAAACATTTTCTTTAATGCTTAGTGTATATAATGGTGAGCCCCAAAGTTATTAATTTTGCGGGTAAACAGAAGGTAAAAAAGTTATACAATTTCGATACTTTTACCGCGGAAAGGTAAAGCCAAATCCAATGGAAAGGTTCTGTCGGGCCTGTATTTCTCTATCGGCATCCTTATCAAATAATGCCGTTCCCGATAAACTAGCATTCATGAACTTATTGATCTTAGAAGTCAGACGAACATCAAGACTATGATCTACATGGTCCAATGGCCTGTCATACGGAATAAACATGTTATACCTGCAGTATAGGCCTACATTAGTAAAGATTTGTTTGTCAAACGTACTGGTGACCTGGAAAGCCAGCTCATTTCTAAAATTCTTGTTTTTGCTTCTATCCACACCAAAATAGCCGGGATTGTATTTCTGATTATATACAGTAGTATCAATTATAATGGTTTGTTTCGCTGTCCCTGTACCGAACCTCGTAGAAAAGTAGTTCACAGGCTTATACTCAAAACCGATTGATTCCGTGAAATAACCAGGAGCCATAAATTTAGAGATCAAAAATTCCTGCTCAATATTGTCGATCCTCTTATACACGAATCCCCTGTCAAACTGCGATTCAAAAGTAATGGCACCATAGAAGAACCAGCTTTTTGAGAATTGCAAGTTGGCCTTGTTGTCCCAGAAAATCCTGTCTTTTGTTTTCTTTTGTAATTGATCTTTGTTTTTTACTTTACCGTATTCTAGCCTGATCTCACTCGTGAAACTATAGCTCTCCTTACTGTAAATCGTCTTGTAATTCAATAATCCACCGATGGCGATGTTGTTCACTCCTCCACCTCTCCAGTTTTTAGAATACTGACCCTGGTTTAAGTCAATTCCGATAGCGGTCACCGTTTTCCAGTAATTGATCTTCTCTGATAAAACAAGTGGGGCAATAGGAGTGGGCTTGTAAAGAATTGTTTCTGTTCTGCTAGGTAGAGGACTGCGTTTCAGCTTGATTTCTAGTCCCTTAGTGTTAATAGGAATCGTATCAATCTCCTGGGCTAAAGCACCAGAACACACGATAAGTAATAATAAAAGGCAGATATTAAAACGCTTCATTACTACAAAGGAAAACAAAAATGTGACTTTATGAAAGTTTAATCTAGCTTTTTATTAAAACTCCTTGACAATCACCTTAGGAAGTGGCTGTAGCCTAAATGCAGCGGGATTTCGCTTGTAGCTCGCATAGCTATTCCTTAGAAAGACCACAAAAGCATATTCTGATGCCGTTAGTACAAAGTCGTACGTGGGCCGATACTGCTCCATGAAGTCTATTATTTCTGCATCCTTTAGCTGCAAAATGGTCTTTACATACTTAGGCCTGAACCGATAATCAATGATAGATTCCTTGTAATCGCGCTCCAGTATTTTTTGAAGGTGGCGCGCGTTCTTTCCTTCACGGCTCAGCAAATTATAGATCGCATCAATGCCAAGCCCGGCTCCGGCAGACCCAACGCTCAATATGTCTTTAGAACTGCCCCTGTCCAATTTATATTTATATTCTTTCAAACGTTGCTGGTACTGTTCCTGCGGACTAAGCTTTTTCCCTGCAATAGCAACTTCCTTCAGGTTAATTCCTAAAGACTTCAATTGAAAAAAAATGGCCTGTGGCCCTTTTAATACAACAGTATCCACGGCATACCCCTGCAAAACAGCAAACAAAGTATCTCCCGGGGCTGCCATTATACGGAATTCACCCTTCGAGGTATTGTAAATTCCTTCGTCTTTTTTAGAATTATAGATGTATACTTTCGCTAGCCTGAGCTTAGAATCCTTATCGATCACAAAACCCTGTACCGTACCGGTTTGCGCAGATAGTTTTAGCATCATACCCGAAAAGAAGATCAATAGGCAGAAAAGTCTCATAGGAACACAAAGCTACAAGTTAACCATATGCCGCGATTGCACATTAACATTATTTAACTAATAATAATTTCTGCCCAATCTTAATAGCATTATCAGTAATGTTATTCAAAGATTTAAGTTCCTCAATGCTGATGTTAAATCTTTTAGAAATATTGTAAAGCGTGTCTCCTTGCTTCACCACATAGGTTTTGTCTGCTGAAATCGTCTGTACAACAGGCGGAGTAGCTGTTGCTGTGATCGGTACAACAATCTTTACCGGGTTGATTGCAGTAGTATCCGAAACCGTAAGTACCTGTTTTGATGGCGGCGTTTCTACTGGTGTAAATTTCTTATATTCTTTAGGCATGTTCGCGTTGATTTCTGAGAATACCCTGTCTTCACGTTTTAGCTTTTCCGTTTCAGATTCCGACTGGTCATATTGATTAAGCTGATACTTGTCAATGATATTAATCAGTAGGTCGGGGTACTTTGGATTCGTAGCATAACCTGCTTGTTTTAAACCCCGAGCCCAGCTTTTGTAATCGTTTTTATCGAGCTCAAATAGAAAACTATACCTTTTTCTTTTTAAAAACTCCGAGTGATCCTTGAATGATTCCCGGGCATCTTTATACACCCTGAAACAATCGTTGGCTTGATCGTCATCTTTAAAATAGCCCTTTCCTTTCCATTCTGACGTACATTTTATGCCGAAATGGTTGTTCGCGAAACGTGCCAGACTGCTATTGCCACTTCCAGATTCAATGATGCCTTGCGCTAACGTGATGCTGGCAGGTATTCCGTATCCGTTCATCTCTTCAATCGCTACACCTTTAAATTCCTCAATATAATTAAGTGTTGTTCGAGATTTGTAATCAGGATTAGCTTTGGTAGCGGCCTTTTCAATCTGCTTGTTGTTTTTGCTGTATTTTCTCGTGGAGCAGGCGCTCATTATCAACATTACAAAAACAATTGGGAGTATATTTCTAATCATCAAATTACTTTTTTCTTATTATAAATAGTCCATCTCTAACTGGAAGGATAAGCTTTTCCACCCGGCAGTCCATCGCAATTTTATCATTAAATGTACTAATATTCTTAGTGTCCTTATCCTGGATATCGTTTAAAACCTTACCACTCCAGAGTACATTGTCTACAATTATAATTCCACCGCTTCTAACCCTATCGAAGATCAAATCGTAATACGTACCATTATTTTTTTTATCGGCATCGATAAATACCAGGTCAAAGGTTTCGTTTAAGTCAGTAATGCTTTCCGTGGCATCACCAATGATGTATTTGATCTGATCATTGAATGCAGAAGCAGCGAAATTTGAGCGAACCATATCTTCCAGTTCTTCATTGATGTCTAACGTATACAAGAGGCCTGCTTCAGCTAATCCTTCTGCCAGACAAAGCGTAGCATAGCCTGTAAAAGTGCCGATTTCTAAGATCCTTGTCGGACTAATCATTTTACTGAGGAGACTCAATACCCTGCCTTGGTAGTGACCAGAAAGCATTCTTGGCATCAGCACCTTCAAGTACGTTTCTCTGTTTATCTTTTGAAGAAGCTCCGATTCCGGTTCACAATAATTTAAAAGAAGCTGTTGAAGGTTATCATCAATCATGTTGATTTTTTTAAAGGTGCCATTGCATTAACGGGGCTGTTCCATAAAATATTGCAGAATAATGGTGGCAGCAATGGTATCAACACGCTCCTTATTCTGACGATCCTGCTTTTTAAGGCCACTCTGCATAATTGTTTTCTGTGCCAAAATGGAGGTGAAACGCTCATCAATCCAGTGTTGAGGGATCTCGGGATAAGTTCTACGGAGTGTTTTCGCAAATCCCTTCACATGTTGAGCTGAATCTGAAGGACTGCCATCCATTTGCTTGGGGTCACCAAATACAAATGCCTCAACCGGTTCCATCGCCATATACTTCTTCAAATATTCCAGGACATCCTTAGGGTGTACCGTATCGAGCCCGGTTGCAATGATCTGAAAGGGGTCGGTCACAGCAAGTCCGATCCGTTTTGTTCCATAATCAAAAGCAAGAATTCTAGGCATATTTGAGGATGTTCTTCTCTATAAATTTAGTTGCAGCGACATCAAAGATAGAGAATATCTGCAAATGAAAGGCCGATCCTCCTGCCAGAAAAGGCAAAATGAGCCTAAGGTGTTATAGGGTTGGATAGGTATAAGAGCAGGTTTACAAGGGGCTTGTAAGCATAAAGGGTACCTTTACCCTTACAAGCATGCAGGGAGACCCTTACCAGCTGCTTCTGAGCTTAGACCCTGAAGCAATGAACTTACCAGCATTCGATATTGTGTAAATTTTACTATTTTGCACCAAATGCAGTTTAAAAACATAGTCGGACAAGATAGCATCAAGCAACAATTGATTCAAACCGTTGCAGATAACCGCATTAGCCATGCGCAGTTATTTTTATCTTGCGATGGGAGTGGCGCATTGCCACTCGCAATCGCCTATGCCCAATACATAAATTGTCTGGATAAACAACCTGATGATAGTTGCGGTGTCTGTTCATCTTGCAGAAAGTACGAGCGCTATATTCACCCCGACCTTCATTTCTCCTATCCATTCTTTGCTTCTAAAGATGTGAAAACTGCTGTAGATGTGCTGGATGAGTGGAGAAGCCTTTTATTGGAAGACCCCTATGTAGACTTAGATATTTGGCGCTCAAAGTTAAATGCAGATAATAAACAGGCCAACATCAACATTGCGGAATGCCATGATATCATAAAGAAATTAAGCTATAAGGCTTTTGAAGGAGACACCAAGGTCTTGATCATGTGGTTGCCCGAATACCTCGAAAAAGAAGGCAATTCGCTATTGAAAATAATTGAAGAACCGCCATCAAATACACTGTTTCTTTTAGTGGCAAATAACCAGGAGCAAATTCTTTCTACTTTGCTTTCTCGCACACAGATTGTAAAGATCCCAAAGCTGCCATTTGATGCGGTGGAATCTTACCTGATAAACAAGCATAGCCTCTCAGAGAATCAGGCTACGGAATACGCGTTCCTGGCAGATGGAAATCTAATAGAAGCAAAGCAGTTGGCAGCAAATACCCACAATGAAAATTCGGAGAAGTTTGCAGAGTGGCTGAGGATGGGGTACGGCAACAAGGTGCTGGAATTAACTGTCTTTGTGGATCAGATTGCTACTTGGGGAAGAGAAAATCAAAAGAATTTTTTAAAATACGGGATCAGTTTCCTAAGAGAATGCAGCCTGCTGATTAGCGGTGCTGATGAGTTGGTGAAACTGCCCCCCCTTGCTTTGCAGACAGCAAGAAAATTGTCTGCACATGTACTGGATCTAAATATGGCGGATGCCATCATATCAGAATTGGAAAAAGCGCACTACCATGTAGAAAGAAATGCGAATCCTAAAATTCTGTTTTTAGATGTATCTTTACAGCTAGTTAAAATTATTAAGTTCAAAACGTTCCCGCAAGGGACTCAACATATATACAATTAATATGGGATGTGGAAGTTGTTCTACAGGAGGCGGTTGCGCCCCCTCAGGCTGCAAAAGTAACGGCTCTTGCCTTACTGGTGGCTGCGGAAAAATGGAAGTTTACGATTGGCTGTCCAACCTGGATGCGCCAACAAATTATAAGCCTTTTCCTGTTATAGAAGTTAAATTCAAAGGTGCTAGAAAAGAATTTTTCTTAAATAACGACAATATATACTTAGAAATCGGAGAGCTAATTGCAGTCGAAGGTGCTACAGGTGGATATGATATTGGCCACGTTTCTCTTACCGGAGAACTGGTTAGAATCCAGATGAAACGTAGGAAAACTCCGATTGATCAGGTTACCAGAAAGGTATACCGAAAAGCATCCGAGGCCGACGTTGAAAAGTGGAAGTTGGCGAAAGGTTTAGAATGGGAAACCATGCATAGAGCACGGACTCTAGCCTTAGATCTTCGCCTGTCTATGAAGATTAGCGACGTTGACTACCAGGGAGATAAAACGAAAGCCACTTTCTTTTATACTGCCGAAGGCCGTGTAGATTTTAGAGAGCTGATCAAAAAGATGGCAGAAACATTCCGCATTAGAATCGAAATGAGGCAGATCGGAATGCGACAGGAAGCAGGAAGACTAGGCGGTATAGGATCTTGTGGGCGTGAATTGTGCTGCTCAACATGGTTAACTAACTTCAAAACAGTTTCTACAGCTGCAGCAAGGTACCAGAACCTTTCCTTAAATACCCTGAAACTCGCAGGTCAGTGCGGTAAATTGAAATGCTGTCTCAACTATGAGCTTGACACTTACTTAGATGCTTTGAAGGATATTCCAGATCGCATCGAAAGCTTACAAACGGAAATTGGCGTTGCGCGTCATCAAAAAACAGACATCTTTAAAAAGGTGATGTGGTTTGCTTACCCGAACACAGAAGACTGGATCCCTTTGAAAGTTGATCGCGTAAAAGAGATCATGGCTATGAACAAAAGAGGTCAGAAGCCAGTGAATTTGAAAGAAGAAGCGCTAGAGTTGAAGCCGACAGCAGTGGTGGAAAAGGTTCTTGATTACGAAAACGTTGTTGGTCAGGATAGCTTAACACGGCTTGACGACAAGCAAAGAAATAAAGGCAATAGAAATAACAACAACAATAAAAATAGGACACCTCAGGGAGCACGACCAGCATCTGCAGTTAAACCACCTCAACACATTAGAAACAAGCCTGAACTGAAGAATGAAGGTGGCCAAGCAAAACCTCAGGGGAGTACACCAAAACCCCAAGCGGCTGCACCAAAGCCTCAGTCAGATGAAGCACCGATTGAGGGACAAGCAGTTGCGACTACAACACCCTCAGCAAATAGGAATAGAAACAGAAATAAGAACCGCAGAAATAAGCCAAAGGATCCACCTAAAGATGAATAATGTTAGAGTCTTTCGGTCGCTATTCCCGGTGTTTATATTATTTTTCTGCGGATGCGACACCAAAAATTTAGTGGATAACAATTTGTCAATGCCTTCTTATAACTGGGGCTATGACCGAAAGATCAAAGCTGTGATTGATGTTGCAGATCCGGCGCAGCCTTTCAGCGTCTATTTCAAATTAAGAAATACGGGTAACTACCGGTATTCCAACATCTTCGTGCTCCTTCACATCAGTGGAGGCGGCATGAAAAAGCAAACCAGAAGATTTGAATATAAACTTGCGGAGACAGACGGTCAGTGGACAGGCTCTGGTTCAGGCAATTTGTTTACTATACGGGTGCCGATGATCACCGGATATAAGTTTCCAAATAAGGGCAAGTATTTGTTGGAAATTGAGCAGAATATGCGCGACAATCCATTGCATGAAATCAGCGATGCTGGTATTGAAATCTCAAAGTAGTGGAAGGAGTTGCTCCAAAGCCATCCCTCTCGAACCTTTAAGTAAAACGAGGCTATTCTTAACCGAATTTTCTTGCAGATAAGTCTTGGCTTCTTCAGGACTTTCGAAGAACAACCCATCTACTTTACCCTTTATCGTGTAGAAATATTTCCCAATAAAGATCGTGGTATTCGCCTGGAGCGCTACAGCTTGAGATGCAATTAGTTCATGCTGGATGGCGGCTTCAGGACCTAATTCAAACATATCACCGATAATAATCACTTTATTGATAGCATTAAGGTGATTTAAGTTGTTCAGGGCGGCTGCCATGCTGCTTGGGTTGGCATTATAAAAATCGCAGATTACCGTGTTGCTTTCTGTTTTTGTAAGTTGTGAACGGTTGTTTTTAGGATGGTAGCTTGCTAGTCCTTCATTTATTTGCTGCGGTCTAACTTTAAAAAACAGTCCTATACATATTGCGGCAAGGATATTTTCGAAGTTATAGCTACCGGTTAAGTTGGCAGAAACTTTGTGTTCCTCTTGATCACTCTGCCATTGAACTGCTATCAAAGGATCTGAGCTTAATAACTTCCCGGATACATAGTTCCTTGTATTTGCACCATAATAAATGACCTTTTCGAGTCCTGCCGTTTGACTCATTTCCATGAGATTAGGATTATCGGCGTTGATAAATGCGTATCCATTATTGGCCTGAATCCAGGAGTATAGTTCCGCTTTTCCTTTCTTGACGCCTTCAAACCCACCAAAGCCATCCAGGTGAGCCATGCCAACATTACTAATCAAGCCATGTGTAGGTTGTGCGATTGAACAGAGCAATTCGATTTCCTTTTGGTGGTTTGCCCCCATTTCTATCACTGCGATTTCGGTTTCTTTAGCTAAAGCAAGTATGGAAAGCGGGACGCCAATGTGGTTATTTAAATTCCCTTGAGTAGCAAAGGTCTTGTAGCGCTCAGACAAAATAGCCTTGATCAATTCTTTCGTAGTAGTTTTGCCATTACTTCCGGTAAGGCCGATCACCGGGATGTTCAATTGCGAACGGTGGTGTCTCGCTAAATCCTGCAATACCCTGAGCGTATCTTCCACTAAAATGTGGCGATCTGAAGTATTATATGTAGTATCATCTATAATCGCGAAAGCGGCACCTGCTGCCAATGCCTGATCGGCAAAAGTATTGGCATCAAAATTATCCCCTTTTAGTGCAAAAAATAGACAGTCATCTACAATATTCCGGGTGTCGGTACATATAACAGGGTGTTTTATAAACTGCTGATAAAGGGATTCTACGGTGTACATGAAAGAAAACTAGTAATTGATACGGTAAAATTACATTATGAAAGAGAAACAAAAAAGAATCTTTACTATTTTGGATCATATTAACTATTAATGAAATATTTCCTGATTCTAATCGTATTCCTGTTTTTCGGCTGGACCTCCATTACCGCACAAGTCAAATCCCCGGATGAATTCCTTGGCTATACTTTAGGTAGCCGGTTTACTGCCCATCAAAAAGTAGTAGATTACTTTAAATATGTAGCTGCAGCCCATCGAAAAGACATGAAGCTGGAAACCTATGGTAAGACCTATGAAGGCAGGGAGCTTCTGGCAGCGATCATCTCTTCAAAAGAAAACATTGAAGATTTAGAAAATATCAGGAAAAATAACCTGAACATCAGCAAAGCCTTAAAAACCGATGTGAAATCTAATCCGCAAACTGCAGTATTGTGGCTTAGTTACAATGTGCATGGGAACGAAGCCAGTTCTACAGAGACTGCGATGCGTACTTTGTATTCGCTCACAGAACAAACGGACAACAACGTAAAGAACTGGCTCAAGAATGTAGTGGTGATCATCGACCCTTGCTTAAATCCTGATGGTCGGGAGCGCTATGTAACTTATTTCAATGGGGTGGTCGGAGATAAACCCAATCCGGATCCTATGGCGAGAGAGCACTTTGAGCCATGGCCAAATGGCAGGCCGAATCATTATTACTTCGATTTGAACAGAGACTGGGCGTGGCAATCGCAGGTGGAGACGAAGCAGCGATTGAAACTTTATAACGAATGGATGCCGGAAGTGCATGTAGATTTTCATGAACAAAGCTATAATGAACCCTATTATTTTGCCCCTGCTGCAGAACCTATCCACGTAGACATCACCCCATGGCAGCGTGCTTTCCAGGT
>JACMPF010000062.1 GCA_014377665.1 Pedobacter sp.
AGAATCAATTCCGTCCACATCATTGAAATCACAAAATTTCAATTTGACAACAGAATCAAAAAATAATCACCTTTTCAAATATTTAGCTACCCGGATGTTATCCTCAACATGTTGTCTGTCTTGGTTTATAAATGCTTACGCATTATTCACCAATTCTTAGTTTTTTAACCAAGACTCTCGCAAATCAATAAACTAAGCAAAAACATAAATATTTCTACTCAAGCGGAACAAAGTCATCAGTTAGATATGGGCCCATCTAACAACAGGTCATGCTTTTTCCCATGCTCAGCTTTAATTTTTACTTTTGCCGGTTTATAATCGATTCTCATTGAGCCTGCAAGTTTTCTCCAAAAGGATAATGACTGGCTATTAATAATAGTATAGTCAATTAATGATAGTATAAAGGCGGATTTACCTTGCTTTAATTTTACCATAGAAAAGCCCTCCACTTTATCTAAATGTTCGTAAAGTAGAATTTGTGCAAATTTACGGTTTTCATCTACGCCGTTAAAAAGCGCCCAATACTGTCCCTGGCAATAATCCAGGTTGTTTTTTTGTCATCCTCTGAACTTATCATTTCGCCGATATTCTTTTCTTTGTTTGATCTGCTCACTGTACTTGCATCTATTATTGTAAATGGGGATTTCTTCGTCGTCGAATATTTTATTCCGATGCTATCCAAAAGCCTGGCAACATTCCCAGCAGGATCGCCAATCAGGTAAACTTCTTTGTACAGGGGCTGGGGAAGCTTAGGTAAAGCTGATGTTGTATCCTGAATGTGATCTCCCATTGAGAAGGCTTAGATTGATCATTTGCAAGCGCGTCTTTCATTGCGTTAAACATCGGAAGAGGTTTGTATAATGGCAATTTCGGGTCTAGTCCGGGATTGAAAGTCGTTACGTATGGTGGTATGCGTTCAAATTGATAACCGGGATAATAACGGCTTAGCCATCTTAACCACATTTTGATAAAGGTCAATTGCAAAGGCCTCATTTCGATTGTAATATGTGCCATATGCTTTCAAGCCAACGTAAGGGTAAAGTTCTTTGGGTTTTCCATAATAGGTTGCCCCGGATTCACCGACGACAAGGGGTTTGTCAATATCTGGTAGCTGGTTGAGATTTAATCCATGCCCAAAGTGTTTACTCCATACCGGAAGTGAGCCATCCATGTCACGGTCGCCATCAGAGGTTACAAATTGTCTTGTGGGGTCAATTAATCTTGGTCGCTTTCCTAATTCGATAATTCTTTCATCCCATTTTTTTGAAACATCCGCTTTGGCTTATTTAAAAGTGCTATCGCAAATAATTCATTACCTATACTCCAACCGATCACCGAGGGGTGATTTCGATCACGTAATATCAGCTTGTCAACCTGGTCTTCAGCTCTTTTCCACGTTATGTTTTCCTCGAAATTAAGCCGAATAAGGCAGTTTCGTCAAGTACCATTAAACCCATTTCATCAGCAAGGTCATAATAAACGCGTGGCCACGTCTGTGCTTGGGGGCGAACCGAATTTCTACCTACATCCTTAATCATTTTATACCAGGCCCAGGCAAACCTGCGTGAACATATATATGGTCCGAAGGGATGCTGTAAATCTCCAAAGCATTGGATCTTTTCATTATTCAAATAGAAGTCTCTCCCTTTGATAGTGAGACTTCGCCAGCCAAACCGATCAGTTTTAATGTCATTTTTTTCCGTTAATAGAAATGTCAAATATTGCGGTGTAAAGATTAGGGTCTTTTGGGCTCCAATATTTCAGTCTCTTATCAACTGTAGTACTTATCGTTATTTTTTTTGTTGCTCCTGCTTCCACTAAAACAGCCTGCCTTTCCAAAGTAATGGCTGACTTGCCAAGATCCCACTTGATCTCCGCAGAAGCGATATTATCCGTTTTAGCTTGGTTTACCCATTCCTTAATCTGTCCATTAATTGTTCTTTTGAACTGTGATTAGTTAATTTTACCTCAAATTCCAGTTTATCTTTGTCAACATCGGGTTTTGCAAAAATATTGCTGATTCTAATAGGCGGTAATGCCTCGATAAAAACATCCTGCCAGATGCCGATTAGATTATCGGTAGTTGAACCTGGTGGATAAGTAGCCTGCATGTATTCATATTTCTCATTACTGATGTCAAACAGCTTTCGGTCCCTGATTCCAACCATGATGGTGTTTTCTTCTCCATTTTTTACCAGGGAACTGATATCAATCTCAAAAGGTAAGTAGTTGTCGAAATTTTTACCAGCCTCATGACCATTGATAAGTACAACCGCATCGCCTGCGATAGCCTCAAAATGTACGATGATTTCTTTACCAGACCAGGTTGATGGAAGATTGAATATTTTTTTTAACCATGCCATTCTTACATTATCCCAA
>JACMPF010000063.1 GCA_014377665.1 Pedobacter sp.
ACAAAATCAGCTGAAGCAGAAGAAAGATAGTTAATAACAACTTATAACATCAAAAGCATCCTCAGGGATGCTTTTTTTATGCCCAAATTTCCGCTAAAAATGTAAAAATTGCCGTACAAGTTAAATTACGCGTTTTTTTTTCAACTATTATACCGCCAGACTACCAAACATTCAGAATAAACTTGTTATGAAAAAAGACTTCTAATTGCCATGTTGGTAATAACAATCTCAGCTGATTGTCAATAGATTCGCTGGAAAATCTCAACCTTCTTGAATGCGATAAAATAATTTTATCGTTCTTTAATGGAATCTTATTGTAATACCTTAATTTGAACCTCAAAAATAAGCAAATGGCGTTAAGTAGAATCTGGTCTGCCTTTATCATCGTAGCAATCGTAGTTGGCTCCATTAAATGTTTCTTTTTTGGGCAATCTGATATCTTCAACTGGATGATTATAGGAAAAGCAGATGACGCTGCAAACCCACTTAAGGTTGATGGTGTTATAGAAACCTGCTGGACGGCCGTAAATATTTGTTTGAAATTAATAGGCATTATGGCTTTATTCATGGGGTTCATGAGTATTGCAGAACGTGCTGGAGGGATTAGATTGCTGTCGAAAATTATAGGTCCCTTTTTTTCCAAGCTTTTTCCAGATATTCCAAAAGGACATCCAGCGACGGGGCACATGGTGATGAACTTTTCAGCCAATTTGTTAGGTCTTGACAATGCAGCCACTCCGTTTGGTTTAAAAGCAATGGAGAGCTTGCAAGAACTAAACCCTAATAAAGACACGGCTTCTAATGCGCAAATCATGTTTTTGTGTCTTCATGCATCTGGACTTACACTGATACCAGTCAGTATCATCGCAATACGTGCTTCGTTAAATGCAGTCAATCCTACCGATATATTTATCCCATGTATGATTGCGACTTTTATGGCAACCATGGCGGCTATGATTATTGTCTCCTTCAAACAAAAAATAAACCTATTGCAACCTGCAATCCTGGGATGGGTTTTAGGTTTATCCATTATCATCTCGCTTCTCGTCCTATATCTTGTTAGCTTGAATACGGCAGCACTTCAATCCTTCTCAGGAATATTGAGTAACGGCCTATTGTTGCTTATTTTCTTAATCATAGTGCTGGGTGGAGTTTATAAGAACATTGACGTTTTCGATGCCTTTATTGACGGAGCAAAAGGTGGATTTGAAACCGCTATTAGAATTATACCCTATTTGGTTGGTATGCTCATAGCGATAAGCCTATTACGAACAAGTGGAACGTTTGAGATCGTGATAAATGGATTGAAATACGTTTGTACCGCTTTAGGCGCTGATTCAAGATTTATAGATGGAATCCCTACCGCACTAATAAGACCGCTAAGCGGAGGAGGTGCCCGGGGAATGATGGTTGATACGATAACGACTTTTGGCGCAGATTCATTTCCTGGTAGGTTGTCGAGCATTTTGCAAGGCTCATCAGATACTACCTTTTATGTTGTTGCCGTATACTTTGGTGCGGTGAATATCAAAAACACAAGGTATGCAATTGGTGCAATGCTGCTGGCAGACCTTGTCGGGATTTGCACGGCGATCGGGTTGTGTTATCTTTTTTTCGGATAATCAGACTAGGCTACCCTGTTTGCTAATAGAAAGTTCAGCTATTATACGTTGAAGAACAGTAGGTTCAACTGATGCATTCTTGGATATTCTCCAAGTTGAAGAACTATCGGTCCAAACGCAAAAAGAGTGATAACCATCTACTATTACAGCATAGGTTTCGTGAAAGTCATCTTGAATTCGCATACAGAAACCTTTAATAGGTTTTCCCTGTACATCAAACTGGAAGTTTAAATAGTCGCTTAACATATCGAATTTGGTTAGTGAGATCATAACAAATCTGCCAATTAAATGTTTCATTAACATAAAGTCTAGAACAACATTTTGTTAATTAAGAAAACGATACCTGTAAAACAGCACTATTACTGCGATAACAGAACTAGACATATCTCATTTTAAACAAAAGTATATGCTAGTGACCATTTCACTTATGCTGATGAGCACGAAAGTATTTTAGTATAGCACTGAAATCTATACAGCATGAATAGAAAAGATATACTAATTAGTACAACTATGATTAAGCAATGAATTGAGCATTAACTTTTTTTATGAGATTATCGATATCAAAAGGTTTAGCAAGGAAATCATTTGGAGAACCTTTTTCATTTAAAAGGTTGTGAAGATTGTGGCTTGCTGATATCATCACAATTGGAATGTCCATTAATAATGCATCGCCTTTGATAGCTCTGCAGATGTCTCTTCCATCTATTCCACCAAGCATAACGTCAAGCAAAATAAGGTCTGGACGTTGAAGAGAAATTGCCTGCATGACTTCCCGTCCGTTTGTCAGGGTTGACACCTCATAACCTTCATCTTCCAGTATGATTTTTATGATATCAACAATATCATTGTCATCATCTACAGCTAGTATCCTTCTCAACTTCTATCAGTTACTTGTATAATCCTTGTCTACACACTTAAGCCATAAACATGCCAATTGCCATTTTTTTTAATACTTTATCTTAATACTAATTTTATTAGCATATTTACACCTGATTAAATTAGGTAGATGTTATACGCAGTTGTAGATATTGAGACGACAGGAGGATTTGCTTCTGGCAATGGGATTACTGAGATCGCCATAATAATTCATGATGGATTAAAGGTGATTGATCGTTATGAGACGCTTATTAACCCAATTCAAGAGATACCTTCACACATTGAGGCGCTTACTGGTATCAGCAATGAAATGGTTGAATTTGCACCTACATTTAATTTGGTCGCCGAAAAAATCTACGAGCTGTTGAACGATAAGATCTTTGTTGCCCATAATGTCAACTTTGACTTTTCTTTTGTTCGTCACCAGTTGGCTCTGGAAGGTTATCAGTTGCAATGTAAAAAATTGTGTACGG
>JACMPF010000064.1 GCA_014377665.1 Pedobacter sp.
ATTTCCCCATCAGAAAATTCAATCAAATTTTCTACCAAATTGGTAGCCTCTACAATTTTTCTGGTTGAAAACTGAAAAAACCTGTCATCATCAATAACACTAACTAAAGCGATCTTCTTCATCATAAAATAATTTTAAACTTTGTCCAAATGTCTGGCTGGCTTTTAACAGTTATGGCCCCACAAATGTTTCTAGTTAATTCTTAGTCATAAAAAGCCCAACCCCTTTACTATCAAGCCCCCGGTGAAATACTTTATCTAATTTAATTATATTGTTCCCATGCATTTTCAAATCTATACCTAGGCCGTTGTCCATAAAGCTTAGCTCTATGACCTTTTAGGTATAAGTGGCTTGCTGACAATGAAAAAGGTTTTGAATTGATAAAATACAACGCTTCACTAGCTTAGGAAATTGGAAAGGAAGAACGTTATCGGTAAACAAAATTCCAATTAATCATTGATTCAAAAAAACGCTAAATAAGGAGCGAAAATGTTTTAAACTAAAGTTGCCATTCGAGTTATTTTTTATCCATCCTGTATAAGCGACCCTGATCTGTAATGGCATACAAGGCACCATCAGTGCCTTGAGTGATATCCCTAAAGCGTTGGCGCTCGCTTGCAAGCAATCTCTCCTCCCCCACTACCTTATCATTTTCGAATGCCAGGCGAATGATATGCATTCCACTAAGAGCGCTTATAAAGAGATTATTCTGCCACTCGGGAATACGATTGCCGCTGTAAAAAGTCATTCCGCTCGGTGAGACTACTGGATCCCAATAATACGCCGGTTGTTGCAATCCGCTACGCTGTTGAATACCCTCTCCAACCCGCTCACCACTATATTCTATTCCGTAAGTGATGATCGGCCAACCAAAATTACCTCCCGCCTGTAATTTATTGATTTCATCACCACCACGCGGTCCGTGCTCAGCCTGCCAGATGGCTCCGGTAACCGGATGGATGGCTAGTCCCTGTGGATTTCTATGTCCCAAAGAATATATCTCTGGACGAGCATCTGCCTGTCCAATAAAAGGATTGCCTGCTGCGGGCTGTCCGTCTTTTGTGATCCTAACAACTTTACCCAATCCTGAATTCAATGATTGTGCCTGTGGACGGGTAACTAAATCCGATCGTTCTCCAGTACTTGCCATCAGGTTTCCAGTTCGATCAAATAATATCCTCCCACCATAGTGATTGGTTCCTGAATATCCAGGAGTTGCCCGGTAAATTACGGTTACACCTTCTAGGCTTCGCTCGTCAGTAGATAGTTTTCCTTTAGCAATCGCGGTGACATTCCCATCTGCCGATGGCTGAGAAAATGACCAGTATACCATTCTGTTAGTAGTAAACTCGGGGTCGAGACATAGTCCTAGTAATCCACCTTGTCCGGCCGCATTAACAGCAGGCAGACCCGAAATTGGCTCACCAATTGCCCCCGTTGCTGTTACAACCCGCATCTTACCAGCTTTCTCATTCACAAGAAATTTACCACCCGGTAGTGATGCTATTCCCCATGGACTTTGAAGGGCGCTTGTTATAATTGCTGAACTATAGGACGTAGTTGTTTTGATACCGCTAACCCTGGTTTGCCCTGTAAATGCTGGCTTATAATTGGCGTTAGGAGGCATCGTTTCTACAGGAGCAGTTTGGGTACCTGGAGATGGCGTTTCAGGTTCTTCCGCGGGGTTCTTATCTCCCGAACAGCTGTTCAATGTAAAGACCGATAAGACTATAACAATTATATTTCTGAATTGATGATATTTAGTTTTCATAAGCTTTTCTTTCACTGATTTTGGTTGAGCTGCACCTTTTACTACAATAGCGAACCTGTTCCCAATTCTCTTTCCATTTTTTTGCCATGCAAAAGGATGCTGGTAGATTGAACAAATTTTTGTTGGTAAATCCTGCCTTTAAGGTGCTTCATCCTAATATTAAAACACATCAGAGGGTAAATGGTTTGATGGAATTAGCTGCAATATGTGTATGGGCTCATTGGGAACTCGGAGGTAACTCAGAGCTAGCTCGTTGGGATAACACCCCCCATTTGTGCTAGTAACTAGCTCCAATCCCGCTTTCATACCTCTTTAAGCCTAGGCGATGATCAATATAAAGTTGACTAACCTAGATACAATATCTTAAGAAGCGCTTTTTTATTAGTAGGCGTGTATTTATTCCGGCTTAATCCTTAAAACGGCATCAGGCGAATTGGTTAGTACGTATAACGCACCATCCGGTCCCATACAAACATCCCTTACCCGACCATAGCCTTTCAGCAAAATCTCCTGTTCTTTAACTTGATCGCCCTCAACCACTAATCTCCTCAGCTCTTCAAACTTAAGGGCTCCCACCAGCAGGTTATTCTGCCATTTAGCAAACAACTTTCCTCCAGTGAATGTAATCGCACTAACGGCAATTGATGGTGTCCAATAAGTGATTGGTTGCTCCATTCCTTCTTTCTGAGTAAAATCAGAAACCTTACTGCCATTGTAATCAATACCATACGTGATCACCGGCCAGCCATAATTTGCACCTTTTTTAATGATGTTAAGCTCGTCACCTCCCTGCGGACCGTGTTCAGTCCCATAAATGACGCCCGTTAAGGGATGCTGAGCGATGCCCTGAACATTTCGATTTCCGTAACTATAAATTGCTTCTAAAACACCGGGCTGACCGTAAAAAGGGTTATCTTTTGGTATCGTTCCGTCTTTATTAATCCTATAAATTTTCCCGGCGGGTCTGGAAAGAATCTGTGCATCTTTAGCCCGATCCATGTCGCCAATTGTAAAATAAAGGTAGCCTGCCTTATCAAATAGGAAGCGACATCCCCAGCGTGATCCCCCTTTAACTAATAAGGAATCATTTACCTGGAACAACACTTGTTCTTCCTGCCAATGATGGTCTTTTACTTTTCCCCGAACAATTTTAGTCATTCCGGGCGTTCGCTTGTCTGGATTGTTCGCAGGGTTATGACTATATGCAAGATACACCCATCCATTTTTAGTATAATCGGGATCAATAATAACATCTAACATACCCCCCACCTGATCAGACGCGTACGACTTTGGGATTCCATCAACCTTCTGGGTATCCAATTTCCCATTCACCATCCAGCGTAATTCTCCTTTGTTGCCTGTAATTAAAGCCTTTTTTGCATCCACAAAAGCGATTCCCCATGGCCGCTCTATCCCTTGAGTAATCAATCTTTCGATCTTAAGCTTATAGTGTTTAGTTTGAACTTGCAGCGGCTTTTCCGTTTTCGTTTTAGCAAGGTCAGGCGATTTCCTCACCGCCAAAACATAGTTAGCGACTGCGTCAATTTGCTTGTCTGTTATAACACCAGACCATTTGATCATTTCAGTCCCGGGAATGCCGTTGCGTATACTGCTGATTATAGAATTGCGGTCTGCTCCATGTTTAAGCTCCTTACTGAGGAGTGAAGGTGCCGATGCACCTTCCAATTGTTTGCCATGACAACCCGCACAATTCGTTTGATAAACCAGGGCTCCATCTTTAATGAGAACCTCTTTATTTTGCGTGTAGCCAGACTGTTGGAAGGCTATTACAAGCAGCAAAGAGGGCAAACAAATGAGTTTTATTTTCATCCTAGAAATTATTTGTTTTCTGACGGAACTAACATGCAGAGAGCGCAATAGTTTTGTTAAGATAGTAATTAAATTTTAGCACCAAGCTTTGGGAGTGATCGCCACCAGGCTATCAATTTTTGACTCAATTGTGTTGTTATGATGGGTTCAGCAGCCGTAAGGTTATTCGTTTCCTTCGAATCCTTCACAATATTATAAAGCTCAATTTTACTTTTATCGCTATCCATCAAAAGCTTCCAATCGCCCGATCTGATCGCCAATCTTGGGCTTCGATCCCTACCTTTTGGGAAATTATATGCAATATCATTTCTACCATACTCCCAGTAAAGATCTCTATTTCTTAGAGTAGGTTTGCCTAGTAACATTTCAGATCGATCAAGTCCATCACTAGCGTAATTTTTGGGGAGTGTGATACCAGCGATCTTAGCGAGAGAGGGTAGTAAGTCCGTAGCATGCAATACGGAACGATTATCGATTTTACCAGCGGGTATATGTCCTGGCCAGCTCACTAAAAAGGGCATGCGGATTCCCCCTTCATATAAAGATGCTTTTGCACCGCGAAACCCTCCACTCCTACTACCTCGAAAACTTGGAGCCGGACCATTATCACTGGTAAAAATGATGATGGTATTCTCTGATAGTCCCATTTCCAGAAGCCCGTCTAGCAAGCGCCCGATTTGAACATCATACTCTTCAAGTACCTTTTTAAAAGCTGTCTCCTCCTCCGGATTCATTGGGAATTTTCCATTAAATTCTGTTCCACTTCTAGGCACCCACGGTGTGTGGACATCATCAGGCCAGAGGTTTACAAAACAAGGCTTCCCTTTGTGACGTTTCATAAAATCGAGGGTTTTATCTACAAAATACCTTGTTCTATCCCATCTCTTGATGCTGTCTTTATCAGACCAAATCCAATTGGTGGCGGTAAGCGCGGGATCGGGCTTTGGACTTTCATAAGTACTTGCGTATTCATCAATTCCATAATTAACAAACTTGGGTGCATTTTTCACATCTCTGCCGCCACCCATATGCCACTTACCGAAATGACCAGTCACATAGCCGGAGCCTTTAAAGATTCTCGATATTGAGGGTGCGTTTACGCTAAGAAAATCAGCCTGTTCGGCATTTTTGTTGTGTCGTTTCGTATCTAAAAAAGTGGTAAAATTCCATCTACCAGCATACATACCAGTGAGCAAGCTTGCTCTGGAGGGCGAACAGATTGGAGCACCACAATAGTATTGGGTAAATTTCAATCCTTTAGCTGCAATCCTATCAATGTTACGCGTTTTCACAAAATTGCCCCCAAATGTACTCACGTCGCCATATCCCATATCGTCTGTTAATATAATAATGATATTAGGGGGCGTATATGGCTTTCCAGAGCTTTGGCTTGAAAAAAGGAGATAGGTTGAGGCAAGTATAACGCAAATTAGGAGGTTTACTAGCTTGAACTTCATTTAGGCCATATTATTTTGTGAGAATATTAATTAATGGAGGCAGAAGTATTGTTAAGAGCTTGTTCATAATTTGGTGGTTATTTTTACAAGATACGCATTCCCTCTAATAGGAATGATGATAATAAGATTTATTAAAGCACGGATGGCTTTGTAGACACTACCCGAAATTGTGATGTTCCTGGTAACGTAAATGGTTATATTATGCTGAGTTGAAATAAACTGTGAATATTGTGCCTATTCCAACTGTACTATCCACTTTAACATCTCCGCCCATTGTTTCTATTTGATATTTCGTAATAAACAACCCGATACCCTGAGCGTCAGAATTTCCATGAAACGTCTTATACATTCCGAAAAGGTCGTTACCGTATTTTTCTAAATCAATTCCCTTTCCGTTATCTTTTATTATCAAAGCTATCCTGCCATACTCTCGAGTACAGTCTAGCGTAATAACTGGACTAACTTCTTCACGCCTGTATTTAATAGCGTTAGTTAAAAAGTTTAAGATGATACTTTCCATGTAAGCAGGATTAGCTATTAATGTGATGTCAGTGCTAACATTATTAATAACAACGGCATTACTGGAAGAAATTTGTACTTGTAAAGTTTGTCTTGATTTTTCAATATAGTCGTAAATATTAATTGATTCAGAGTTTAGTTTTGCCTTATTTTGAGATTTTACAATCTCATTGAGGTGATTTACAGTAGCGCTAAATTGTTTGGAGATTCCTTTTAGAAGGCCCAGCATCTTCTGTTTCTCGTTTTCCGAATCAGCTTCAGTAAAAAGGTCAAGAATTAATGTCAGGTTATTTGAATAAGACTTAAGGTTATGAGAAACAATATTAGAGAAATTCAAAAGACGTTCATTTTGTTCAGAGACAGTTCTGTGTGATTTGTCTAATTCCATTTCTAAAATTTTCATTTCATTCACGTCGGCCACGTGAACAATAAATCCTGCAACTTCTCCATTTATAATATCAGGATAGTAATTGGCTAAGGAGTGCCTAGTGCCGAAAAAAGGGAGGGGTATTTCTCTTTCAAAAATTTGTACTTCTCCTTTTAATGCACGCTCTATATAAGGGCGATTTTTTTCATAGAGTGGCCCCAATAATTCAATGATTGAAATTTTATCAATCATCTCGTCTTTGGTTTTGCCAAACCAATCGAGGTAAGCAGAATTAGCAAATCGACAAATTAGATCTTTATCCCAATAGGCAAGCATCGCTGTTATACCGTCTGCCACTTTTATACTAAGTGAGTTCCTACTACTGTGATCAGCGTTCATAATGTTGTTATGTCATTTTTAAGTTTGCTACAAAAGTGTGAGCAGGCGTAACGTTCATATGGCCCAATATAGCGATATGTAAGGAAACTTTGTTGGTAGTCATTCCCAATAAAGTATTTAATCAGCTCATGATTTATGGAATTATCACGTTATAATGTTATGCTTATCAATGAGAAATGTGGCTCGGGCGCTAATACTCATTTCCCGTCATTTTCGATTATCTGCTTGGCGGGGCAGAATCCGGATCCAACAACCTTAAAGAGATTGTGCATATGAACATAAATTTGTAAACCTGTAAGGATCGATAAAAGATGGGTTATTAATTGTCGGTTTTTCTCTAGCATTACCGCGTTTGTTTCAATTTATTTAATACATTGTATTAACCAAAGAACGAACTACACCTGATGAAAAAATATATTTGCAACCTCGAAATCCGGATAATATTCTCCCTTTTTCTGGTTTTTGTAATGACTGCACAAGGGCAAACGAGACAAATTCATTTTAATCGCCTGGATAGTAGAAATGGTCTTTCAGAAAATAATATCAATTGCATACTTCAGGATTCCAGAGGTTTCATCTGGCTCGGGACCCAAGACGGGCTAAATAGGTTTGATGGTACAACTTTTAAAGTTTACAGAAATGAGCATCAGGACCTGAGTACATTGAGTAATGACTTCATCACGGGTCTTGCAGAAGATCGTGCAGGCAATATCTGGATAGCGACAAACGAAGGAGGGCTTAATAAATTTGATCGTAGGAAAAACCGTTTTTACCGTTACTCGCATGCTGAAGAGAAGATGAATAGCATTGCAGCAATGCGGATTAATACAATTGCTATAGCCGCTGATCAGACTCTCTGGCTAGGCACAAGTAATGGCCTTGATCATTTTGATCCAAAAACAGGTTCTGCAGTTCATTATCGTACTTCCGCTGCAGACCCAAAAAGCATTAGCAGCGACGCGGTTACTGCGGTACTTATAGACAGCCAACAGCGCCTTTGGGCCGGCACACAATACGGACTGAACTTATTTGACCCAAGGACAGGTTCGTTTCAGAGATTTATTGCCGGTTATAGCCCGAGAGCGCTATCCGGCAACCTCGTCACCTCAATTTTTGAGGACAGTAAAAAAAGAATATGGGTCGGCACCTATGATTTCGGCTTAAATTTGCTTGAAGAGTCCAAAAACACCTTTAGGACGTTTCGGCACAAGTCCGGCCAGCCTAATTCACTGGCGCATGATGATGTAAAAACCATCGCAGAAGACAACAAAGGTAACCTATGGATTGGAACAGAAAATGGTGGGCTCAGCATTCTTAATCCAAACACCTGGCAGTTCAGTACCTACGTGCATGATGAAGTCGACCAAAGCAGTTTGCCCAATAACTCCCTTAATGTAATAAAAAGGGACAGGGCGGGCAATATGTGGATTGGGGTTTACAGCAGTGGACTGAACCTCTATAAAGTTCGAAGTGACAGTTTTTTGCATTTCAATCATACTTCATTTAATAGCCTATCTAATAATTTTGTGCTCAGTTTTCATGAAGACCTTCAGGGTGACCTCTGGATTGGTACTGACGGGGGCGGCTTAAATTTCGTAGATAAGAAGACTGGGAACTTTAGCGCTTTCAAGAAAAATGCATTTCCAGGAAGCATAACTGGAAACTACGTTTTGGCGATAGAAAGTGATGACGCTGAAAACCTGTGGATCGGTACTTGGGGAGATGGCCTTAGTTTCTATGACCCATCAATTAAAAAATTCAGGACATTGAGAAATGACCCGAAAGATCCCGGAAGTCTGGGCAACGACAATGTTTATGCGATTGCGCGGGGCCAGGGTGGTCAAATGTGGGTGGGTACGTTCGGGAGTGGTCTCAACAAGTACAATCCCGAAAGTAGAAACTTTACCCGTTTCGAGCATAATCCCTCAGATGTAAGGTCTATCAGCAGTAATCTGATTACAGCCCTTTGCCCAGATGGAAAAGGTAACCTATGGGTAGGTACAAATGACAGAGGTCTGAATTATTTTGATCAAAAAAGCAACAGTTTTACCCGTTATGAAAGCGGAAAAGCAATCGGATTAATCGACAATACTATCACCGATATACTGAAAGACCACCTCGGCAATATCTGGATCACTACATTTGCAGGTCTCCATAAATTTGATCCGCAGACTTCTAAATTTAAACTGTTTTCTGACAAAAATGGATCAAGCAACCATTATACGAAGGCAGTGGTGGAGGACAAACAGGGAATGCTATGGGTTAGCTCTAACGGAGGATTGTCTAAATTCAATCCTAAGACGAAGCAATTTATCAATTTTACAGTTGAAGATGGACTACAAGGCAATGAGTTTAAACAAAAATCCGCTATGGTTAGCCGTTCGGGACAGCTATATTTTGGCGGCAACAATGGTTATAACTCAATTGATCCCACAGCTATTGGCGTATCTGCATATCAGACTCCTGTGGTGATCACTAAATTTCAATTGTTCAACAAAACCATTGAGGTGGCCAAAACTCATCAAGACTCTTCTCCCTTAAAATTGGACATTTCTGAAACAAAGTCCATCATGCTCAACCACAACCAATCCTTCATATCCTTTGAATTTGCGGCGCTGGATTTAGTATCTCCCGAGAAAAAGCGCTATGCATATATGCTAGAGGGCATTGACGACAACTGGAATGAGGTAGGAAACAACAATAATGCAGTATACACCAATCTGCCACCTGGCGATTATGTATTCAGGGTTAAAAGTCAAAATAGCATGGGTGTTTGGTCGCCCAAGGAAGCAAGGATTGAAATCATCATAGTTCCGCCTTTCTGGGCGACCTGGTGGTTCAGGATCTTGGTATTCCTGATTCTTTCAGGAATCATTTATTTGGGATACCGGTGCCGGATAAATGCAATATTGAGACAAAATGAGCGGCTGGAAAAACTGGTCAAGGAAAGGACAGTTGCAATTCAGAACCAGTCTGACGAAATGCAAACGCTGAATGAAGAGCTGCAAGCGCAGTCCGAAGAACTGACCGTACAATCTGAAGAACTTTATGCGCAAAAGGAAAGTGAGCAGGCATTAAGGACCGAAGCAGAAAAAGCCAATCGTGCAAAAAGTATTTTCCTCGCTACCATGAGCCATGAGATCAGAACGCCTATGAACGGGGTGATTGGTATGGCCTCCTTGCTTGGCGAGACGGAACTGAACTCCGAACAAAGGGAGTATACGGAGACCATTATTTCCTGCGGTGACAGTCTCCTGGGTGTGATCAATGACATCCTGGATTATTCTAAAATTGAATCGGGGAAGCTGGACATTGAGGAGGAAGACTTTGAACTTCGCCAGGTCATTGAGGATGTGATGGATTTGTTTGCACAACAGGCTGCTAAGAAAAACATTGACTTGATCTACCAGATTGATGCCAATATTCCCGATTACGTTGTCGGCGATAGTCTTCGGTTAAAACAAGTACTGATCAATATGACCAGCAACGCATTAAAATTTACTTCTAAGGGTGAGGTATTTATCAACGTTTATAAAGTTGACACATCTGAGTCTTCAGATCTATTAGCCCTCGGTTTTAGCGTACACGATACGGGCATTGGTATTCCTGAGGAAAAAATGGACAATCTTTTTAAGGCATTTAGTCAGGTAGACTCATCGACCACCCGAAAATATGGTGGGACTGGACTGGGCTTAGTTATTTGTGAGCGTTTAGTCAATCTAATGGGCGGCGAAATATGGGCTAATAGTGAAGCAGGAAAGGGATCGATATTCCACTTTACCATTCGGGTCAGGGTAAGCGAGAAGGTGCTTATGGAAACAATGGTAGATGAAAACCTGAATGGACTTGAAGGCAGCAAGGTGCTGATCGTGGACGACAATAAAACCAATCTAATTATCCTTAAAACCCAGCTGTTGAACTGGAATCTTATTCCTATTATTAGCAATTCTGTGGATCAGGCACTAGAATATTTGGAGAGTGAACCAGATATCAGGTTAATCATTACGGATATGGAAATGCCAAAAAATGATGGGGTTGACCTTGCAAAGGCAAATATGAGAAATAAAAATCCGCTACCAGTAGTGATGCTCAGTTCGATCGGTGATGAAAGCAGGCGTAAATATCCAGGCCTTTTTTCTGCCATACTGACCAAACCTGTAAAGAAAAAGCAATTGTTACGAAGTATTCACGATGCCCTGAAAATAAAATCTTCAATTCATATTAAGCCGGTAAACACGAAGATTCTTGAAGAAAATTTCGCTTTGGAATTCCCTTTACGCATTTTGGTTGCAGAAGATAATGAGATTAACCAGCGCCTGATCCTATTGGTGTTAACCAAGCTCGGTTATAAAGCAGAATTGGCAGAGAACGGCTTAATGGCATTGGAAGCGGCAAAAAGCGGTATTTACGACGTGGTATTGATGGATGTACAAATGCCATTAATGGATGGTCTAGAAGCTACTCGGCTAATCAGGTTGCTTTCCGTTAAACAGCCTTATATTATTGCAATGACGGGAAATGCCATGTCTGAAGATAAAGCAATTTGCCTCAAGGCCGGAATGAACGACTATCTACCCAAACCTGTCAAACTGGAAAGCATTAAAAACTCAATTAAAGAGGCCACAAAATTATGAGCGCCATACTAGGCATAGAAACACTAATCGGTTAAAGCAATGTTTTACTTTTATAAATCTTGATAGTCATTCCTGTTTCCATTTGTCACTACTAAAGTAATTCATTTTTTAATCAAGTTGGACTTACAAAATACAATTCTATACCAGACATCATTGATCTTTAGCGTTGCCAGTTCAAATTATTTATCCCTACCAAAATGACAATTATCAATCCATTTTGGTAGGGTTAACATATATGAAACATCAACTACAAAAATAAAATATTGCCCTACAAACTTTAAATGCGTATTTTAACCTACGTATTCTTTGGGGCATTCGATTTGCGCCAGAACTTGCATAACTTAAATCAATTAATATGTTTCTCATTATTTTAGGCGCACTTATTACCATTGTGAGCTTTTTTATCGCCAGAGGCGATAGCCCTTTAACAAAGTACAGTGTTATGATACGCATAACAGGAATTCTGTTCGTAGTATTAGGAGCTGCACTTTCCATGTTCAAAGTAATTAAACCTGGTGAGGTTGGTGTCAAAACTCTTTATGGAAAGGTTGATGACCAAGTGCTGTATAGCGGACTAAATGTGATCAATCCCTTAGTCGAGGTTACTACTTTTGATGTTAAAACACAGAACTACACTATGTCTGCAATTCATGATGAAGGTAGTAAATCGGGCGACGATGCCATAAGGATCCTGACGTCTGACGGTCTTGAAGTTACCATTGACCTATCTGTATTATTTAGTGTCACACCAACAGATGCACCGCGAATTCTCAAAGAAATTGGCGATGATTATCTTGATAAGATTGTCCGCCCAATAGCCAGAACTGCAATACGTGACAATGCAGTTTCTTATGAGGCGGTAGCACTTTACTCTACAAAGCGTCAGGAGTTTCAAAATAAAATATTTGCTGCTATAGATTTAAGTTTCGCCAAACGCGGGTTGAAACTAGAACAGCTATTGGTAAGAAATGTTACACTGCCTGAATCAGTAAGGAAAGCAATTGAATCAAAGATCAATGCGGAACAAGACGCCCAAAAGATGCAATTTGTGCTTCAAAAAGAGAAGCAGTTGGCAGAACGTAAGCGTATAGAAGCACAAGGTATTGCAGACTATCAACGCATACTGTCAACAGGCCTTAGCGACAAGCAATTACAATACGAGTCTATTCTCGCTCAAAAAGACATTGCTCTTTCTCCGAATACAAAGATTGTGATTATGGGAAATGGCAAGACTCCGGTAATTTTAGGGTCTAACTAAAAGGATTTGAGCGCTTCTATTACTTAATGATAGCAGCGCTCATATTCG
>JACMPF010000065.1 GCA_014377665.1 Pedobacter sp.
TACGCGCACAATATCTTAATTGATAATGATTGCAATACCCTTTTTAGCGATTTCGGCGCTGCTACTCTTTATGAAAACCCTTTGTTGGAAAAGATTGAGGTAAGCGCATTCGGATACCTATTAGCCGATTTAATAGGCTTATGCAGGGTGGGTGACAACAATGTAGGGATGGAAAAACTTCGTAGACTTCAAAGAAAATGCCAACAGGAATTGCCGATATTACGGCCTAGATTTGAATCGATTGCTATGGAATTAGAGTTAATTGGAACAAATTAACCCTTTCTATTTCCAGTAAAATTTCCGTATTTTTAATTCTACATTGGTTTGTAATGAGAAGAAATACTTTAATTTTTGTACTGCTTAGTTCAGTTGGGCTGCTTTCTTGCACCAAAGAAAGTGAGAAGGGAATGGCATTAAATACCTCTGAACGACATTTGGTTAAGATCACTGAGGTGAACGGCATGACAACTACAATTACAACACTGACCTACAACGAAAAAAGACAACTATCTACTATCAAAACGGGTAGTGAGCTGACGACATACTTTTACACTGACGATAAATTAACAAGCATGGATGTCAATGATGGGTATCTAAATACAGTCTCAGAAATCACTTATAAGGACAATTACCCTTCTAAGGGCGTTACCAAGATTTATACAGCTGGAGTTCTTAAAAGGACACTGAATTTGGATTATATCAGCAGTCTTTCTCAAACCGGACAGATCAATATTTTTGAAACAGGGAGCAATACAAGAAGACATTATTACGAATACGATAACGCAAACATTATATCGGAGGTTGAAATCGCAAATAGGGCATTTATTAACTACGATTTTGAATACGGTGAAAAGAAGAATGTATTCTTTAATGCTTCTATCAGATGGCCGCTTGCCATCGAAAAATTCGATCGTGTATCTACAAACGAAATTCTGACTATCAAAACCGAATCAAGGGGAGTAAAGCATCAGAGGTCATTCAGCTATGTTTATGACACCGACGGGATGCCGCTTAGCGCCGTAGTTACAGATACTGACCCACCATCAAAATTGGAGTATAAGTCCGCAATTACTTACTCCTACGAATATTTATAAAAGCTGTTAGTATGATCAGTATTTGATTTTACTAACAGTTACTATCCCTGTTAAACCAGAAGCATCCAATTTGCTATCCGGACGGTAAGGATTATTGTTCGTCCATGTTTTCCTTTGGGATTCCGGCAATCTACTATCGCCAATTAGGCGATTCACCCATGTGTTCACCACCGAAATTTCTAATGTATTGCTACCAGCTTGTATGGCATCAGTTATATCTACTCTCCAAGGTGCTGTCCATACACCTCCTACAGCTATGCCATTTACTTTTACTTTAGCCATCACTTTCAAGCCATCTAGATTTAAATATATACGTTCTCCGGCAGCTGCCTTTGTAGTTTTAAAGCTATTGTTATAAACGGCTGTACCTGAGTAATACTTAATGCTTTCTTCCGGTCTTGATGTCCAGTCAACTAGCTTACCGAATACTACAGTTTCCTTTGGACCCCTCATTTTCTCATCGAAATTAACTTTCCAGGGACCTTTAATTTCTACTGCTTCACTTGCCGAAGGGAAGTTTGTAGCAACAGTAGCGCGAAGGCCAGTTGCTTTTTTGAATACAATGAATATGCTTTGCAGCGGCGCTAAAGTGAGTGCTACTGCAGCTACCTTATCATTCTGCGTAAATTCCGGCAATACTCGTATCTCGCCAGTAACAGGATCCCAGATTTCGGGATGCATCCCTTGAGTCCTAAATTCAGGAGTCAATTTTATTTCTCTTTCGTTCTGATTACTTAGGAAATAGATCTCTCCATCTGCAGAACTACGGTGGATATACAATACTTGGTCTTTAGTGTTGGAACTAAAATCAGGGACGACCCCTAAATTGTTCAATGCGGATGCCATATCCATGCCAGACATCACTTTCCCTTTACCAAGGCTTCTTGACTTCACAGACGTGCCGTTTACATCCCCCCAAATTTCTGAAACCAATGTCTTGACTTTGCTATCGGCTTCCGGGAAATTAGCCAAACTAGGCGACCGTTCTGGCGCTGGCCCCATTACCACTGCACCCTGCATTATCAAATCCTTGATTTTCGCCAATAACTGTGGGCGAATTGTTTTTAGTTTTGGAAGTACGAGTACCTTATATGACATTCCGTCCGGCAATACCAGCCTGCCGTCTACAACTTTTACTCTCGTGTTGATGACTTCTGCATTGATATAATCGTATGAGTATCCAGAAGGAAGCGCAGGGTCAGTTACCCCGGTCATCTTTGGTGCGTCTTCTCCAATAAAATAAGCAACATCCGCTACATATTTCCCTTGCTGCAACATAAAGTTGGTACGTTTCAAATACATCGTAAATAGGTCTAAATAACCAAACCAGGTATTATGACGGTTAAATTCATTACCAAAATTCGCATTTATGCCTGGTACTTTTTCGTCGCTCGGCTGTTCGATAAATACGTGTAGCAACGTGTTATTAATACCTTCTGTGAAGAAACGATCACCTCTCTGTTTCATTACATAGGGATATCTTTTATAAGGTTGATCTCCGGCAGTAAAGGACTCGGCAGAAACCTTTGTCTTACCATAAATATGCGCCGCTGAAGATGCCGCACGGTTTTCAATGTTCCCGAGTTCACCTTCACTCCAGAATTCTCCGCCAATTTCATCCGATTGTCCGCCGTACTGCAGAAACTCTCCCGGGAAACCCCAGTGGCCATAATTTTCCAACCAGGTAGTTAAGCCATGTCTGTGACTTATATCTCGCAATCCACCTACGTAATCATAAGCTACGCGATCAGCAATAAATCTTCTCAGGTCCCATAAGAAACGGTCAGATTTGTCTTGCGTACCAACAACTTCACCCTGTAATACTGGAAGAAATTGAATTGGATCGTAACCGTAATTAGCCCTAAATTTATCGAGCATTCCATCTGTCCAGTTTTGTCCACCGGTTTCATAGCTGTCTTCAACTACGATCTTCCAGGTTTTGCGGTCGGCCGCTGGGATTCGTCTCAATAGCTCTCCCATAAATGCATCAAAGTGAGTAGCTACGTGTGCTTTGCTCATCTTATCGATTTCCAAGCCTGTTCCTTCTGGTGACGCTGGTCCATTTTTTACTCCCGTTGGCAACATCCCGCTACGCATAATTGTCCAGTCACCTTGCGGAACCGTCCATTTCAACATCCCATCATCAGTCATAAATTTTGAAATATCGACAACAGTTAAAGGATCGATTACTAGTTTTGGGTCGTCTATGACAGCCTGATCCGCCCATTGGTATTCATTCCAGTATGGCAGCGGGGTCTGATACATCTTCGCCAGCGTTTTCTCTATAAAATTTCCAACGACCGGAGTAGCAGAGATCTTTATCTCCTGGATCAGGAAGTCTCCTGTTCTGCTAAACACCAAACGATAGTTACTCGACGTTACTGTTGGAAAGGAAACTGCAATTGGACCATAAGGCTTAAAACCTACATTCAGGTTATCATTGCTGCGATTGATATCAAATGATTTGATCGTTTTATATTGTCCATTTTCCTTTACTTGAAGTTGAGCCTGGAGATTTACTCCTTTTTTCCCGGGATATAGAACAAGACTTCTAGCTGTAAAGGCTTTCTCTACATCGAAGTCGATACTAAAATTTTCTGAACCTGGGATCCTGACCTCCGTATCCATTTTGCCATCGATTAGTCGCTCGACGTCATCCACTTTTTGTGAGGTACTGATCTTAGGATTGAAGGCCGAAATGCTATTTACATAGTTCTTAGGAGTTTGGTAAGCAATTAGCTTTACGTCCTGAAAGTCACCTTCTGGTCTCTCTAATTTTAGATTGATCTTTTTCGGTCCTATAACATTTACTTTCGACGATGAAAGGTAACGCATAGATTCGCTAGGTTTAACCCATGGCCCGCCAGACTGGCTCCATCCCGGACCATTGAAAATCCCGATCTCAATATTTAGTTCTGTTGCGGTTTTTAGTGCAGTGTGCATGATGTTCCACCACTCCTCTGAGAACAATTTCACCTTGCCATAGGGCGTAGCTTCGTATCCGATGTTTCCTATGAATGCCCTGTTTATGCCTACAGATTTCATGGCATGCAGATCCTTTACCACACCTTCTTTAGAGATATTGTCTGACATCCAATACCAATAAACGCTCGTCTGGATGGAGTCTGGCGGTTTGATAAAACTAGTTTCTAATGAAGAAGCGGGAGTACTAGAAGAGGTCTTAACAGCTGGTTGCTTACTTACACAGGAGAAGAGGAATCCTAGTGCAAGCACGAGTAAGGGAACTTTTTTTAACATTCTGATTTTGAACTATTTGGTCATCAATGCGCTGGGCATTTACTAATTGTTGATCAAAATACAACTTAATACACAAAGAGTTGTCATATATTTTCTTTTTTGCAATTGCCTATTGTTAAATCGATTTATTTATCTGTTTCTTTGTGTTAAGTAATCAAATAACACACAAATTAAATTTCATTACCATGCTGCTGAGCATTCTAAACGCAATTTTTTGCCTTTCTTTCGTCGTCTTCGCCTATCTCAACTTGAATGATATAGATCCATGGCTTTGGGTTCCTATCTATCTGGTTGCTTCCGTTTGTTGTGGATTTGCCATTTTTAACAAATTTTATCCAAATGTTTATTTAGGTGCCATATCTTTCTACTTGATATATGCAATTATATTATTCTTTTCTGAGGATGGCGTGCGAGACTGGATTCAAAAGTACAAGAGACCCAGCCTGGTAGAAAGTATGCAGGCGACTAAGCCCTACATCGAAAAAACCAGGGAATTCTTTGGACTGCTGATTATCAGCGGAGCGCTTGCCATTAACTATTTTGTGGCCGTTAACTAAGATTAAAAAAAAATGTCTTCATTAAGTACAGCTCAGCTCAATGAGCTAGACGCTATTTTCTTTTCAATATTAAAGAAAAACCTGTCCAAGAACGCATTAGGATGGTTAGAATCAAAGGCCGAAAGTATTCGAACGGAGGATAAGTCCTTGCAATTAAATCAGGCTTTTTCTCAATTACCAAACCATGCCGGAAAGAACTTATCAGTGGTATCTGAAGAAGAATTGGCTAAATTAACAGAACGAGCGCCAGGCTTTTCAATAGAAGGTTGGAGCATCGACAGGCTGGGCAGGGTGTGGCTCTTAATGCAGGTATCTCCCGCAGATAAAGATGGTTATCTCAAGAAAATAAATGGACTCTTTACTGCATCAGAAATGAATGAGCAGGTGGCGTTGTATTCGGCATTACCTTTTTATTCCTATCCTGAAGAATGGATTGGCATAGCTGAGAATGGTATTCGTAGCAATATAGGTACCGTACTCGAAGCCA
>JACMPF010000066.1 GCA_014377665.1 Pedobacter sp.
AGAAGTCAAGTCGCCGCAAATTTCCCGTCGCCAACTGCTGATCTGTTTACTTCTTATACGTTTGCCTGTCTTCTGACTAAACAGATGCTCGATGAACATCATCGTAGAAGTGTGGTCAAATACCTGTGAGTTTACATAACCGCCCTTACTCCATGGAGAGGCGATGAGCATTGGTACGCGGTAGCCCAGGCCAATCGGACTATCATTCTTAAGCTCGTAATCTGCAGAGACATCAATTTTAGAAGACACTTTTCCAGTAGTTGCATCACCAGGTTTAGGTACTACATAGGGTGGAATGTGGTCAAAATATCCGTCGTTCTCATCATAGGTGAGAATAAAAATAGTCTTCTTCCAAACCTCAGGATTCTTTGTTAGGATGTCGATCGCTTCCGAAACATACCAGGTCCCATAAAGAGGTGAACTGGTATGGTCAGAAAATCGTTGAGGAGCAACTAGCCAGGATACTGCAGGAAGTTTTCCGCTGTCTACATCCGATCTGAACTGATAAAAGATATCATTTTTAGGGATGTTCAATGTTTGGGCTTCACCCTTGTCATCCTTATAGTGGAAGGGAGCAAGCTCTAAGTGATTGAAGGGCGCGTCAATGTTACTGGCGAAGGCTTTGTCAATCAAGTTTTTTTCTCGTTGAGAAAGTTTGTTGTATTTATCGATTACTTCGGCGCCGCTGAGCATGGCTTTCGGGTCTCCATGCTTTCTAAAGTAAGCTGAGAGTTTTACATTGTAACGCTTTACGTACTCGATGGCATTGTCGCCATAGTTACCCATCCAGTCGTCCACCTCTTCTCCTTTGGCATCTGCCGTCCAGATTTCATTTTGGTAGATCTTCCAATCGATACCATTGTCTTCTAATACTTCTGGGAAAGTTTCCCAGTCGATATAAACGTTATCTCTTGACTCTGCCTGAGAATTGTTAACCACAGCAGCGGAATTAGAATTGAGTTCTGCCCGGACGTTCCCGGTCCACATAAATAACCTGTTGGGCGTGGTTCCTGTGAGTGAAGAACAAAAATTATGGTCGCAAATGGTGAAGGCATCGGCCATAGCATAATAGAAGGGGATATCTAGGCGATCATAGTGACCTAGGCACATCAACGATTTTACGGGTATCCACTTGTCGTACCTACCTCCATTTCTCGCCGCAAGCTGGTCCGTCCAAGAGTGGGGGAGTCCACCCTGCCAGGTGATTTTTGTTTTATTGATGTCAATGTGAAAAGGTGCATACGCATTGCCTGCCGCATCTTTTTGTAACCAGACTGGATCCTGGTCCGCCAAGGTAAACGGCCTGGGGTCATTAAAGCCCCGCACGCCTCTGATCTTTCCAAACATATGGTCGAAAGAACGGTTTTCCTGCATCAGAATCACCACATGTTCTGCATCGTAAAAGGTAGAGTTTGGGTCTGCATCGATAGCCAATGCCTTTTGGATAGACATAGGGATAACATTTGGCAATGTGGCAGCTCCTGAGAGCAGAGCTGCTTTTTTTAGAAACTCCCTTCTTGCATTCATAAACTATTAGATTAACTGTGTAGTGCTTTCCAGATCACATCGTACACATCTGTTGCTTTAATATTTTGTGGATCTACACCTGCATCTTCCAATAAGGTGTGGTTGGTAATTAATACCGGATGATATTCTTTAGGTGTATGGGTACTTCCATGTGATCCTTTTATGAGGTTGGCATCCAGTGGAATAACGTCCATAATGTACCTTAACCCTGCTTTCTTGCGCAATAGTTTATAAGCAGCACGTGGCTTTGAAGACATGAACATCTCAGCCGGATCGTACCCTGGCTTTTTGTGAATGTCAACGCACCTTGCATAATCAGGCGCAACAGCATCATCGAGCCAAAAGTAATAGGTAAACCAAGCGTCAGCATCTGCAACAAGAACAAAGTCTCCCGAACGCTCATGGTCGATTCCATAATCTTTCTTACCTTGATCATCTAAAATAAGGGCGACCCCGGGTAACTTCTCCAAGAGGTGTTTTACTTTATCTTTAACTGTTGGATCGACGATATAGATGTGCGCAATCTGGTGATCTGCCACGGCAAAAGCTTTGGAAGCACCTGCGTCTAACAGTTCCAGTCCTCTTTCTACACGAATCTGTAGCAGATTGTTTTCGCGAAGTATCCTGTTGATATGGATGGGCTTACTTACTGGCACTATTCCGTATTCTGATAAAATGATCACATTAGCACCCTTCTTCTCATAATAGGTGACCAAATCTTTTACCACTTCATCTACCTCTCCCAGCTCTTTGCTGGTACGACTAAAATCGGAACCGAACTTTTGAAGACAATAATCCAAGTGAGGAAGGTAGATCAGGGTAAGGGTTGGGTCCTGGAGTTCATCCGTCAGCATCGAAGCATCAGCAATCCATCTGGTCGATTTTATATTCGCTCCCGGGCCCCAAAACTGGAACAGTGGAAATGTGCCCAGTTTCTCTTGCAAAGTATCTCTTAAGGCTGCAGGCTGCGAATAGCAGTCTGGCATTTTTCTACCATCGGCTAAATAGTTTGGTCGTGGTGTTACAGAAAAATCCGCATTAGAGTACATGTTGTACCACCAAAACATCATCGAGGAAGTGAAATTAGGATCTTCTTTCTTAGCACGATCCCATATCTTATCTCCAGCAACTAGTTTGTTGGACTGTTTCCAAAACTTGACTTCAGAATCAATTTTATCATACCAACCATTTCCAACAATTCCGTGTTCTGTAGGTGTTTTGCCCGTTAAATAAGTGGATTGAACAGCGGTGGTTACAGCAGGAAGCATTGGTTGAATGGCCGATAGCTTTTTGTTTTTTACATAGGCCGATAAAAACGGGGTATGCTCAGCAATCAGGTTTGCCGATAAACCTACTACGTCTATAACTACTGTTTTCTTCATTTTAACTCGTTTTATTTCAACTGATCAACAACCCATAGCAACTCTTTACTGATCGACTCGGCAATGGGTAATTTTAATTGTTCAGGAAGCACTTCCCAGGTATAGGTTTCTACTTCCATATGGTTTGTAAACGGATTGTTTTTTTGCAACTTAAGTACTTCGACGATATCACTTTGAGTAGATTTCAGTAGCCCGATCTCTTCAATCGAAATTGGGACATGGAAATGTGCGCGCCATTGCGCTACATCTTCATGGTCGAAATCTTCTAGGGCTGCAGGTATATCCTGATATCTGATGACTTCGCCATCGTTTTTTAAGGCTACGACCTGATGGAGGTAAGTAGGTTCATTAAACTTACTAAATGCCGCTTTAACACCCGTTTTCTTGTCCGGAGCGAGAGTCATATTGCCTTTCAGGGCAGCACTAATTTGTATTTTGCCGACTTTAATATTCTTTTCTTCCAACTCTTTTAATACGTCTGCATGCTTTTCATATCCAATAGCGAAATGACAAACATCGTAACAAAGGTTCAAGTGACGTTCCAGTAGTTCTTTTGCTTCAGCGGCAGAAACGTTGAATGAATCCTCCAGTTCCGGGATACCAAGGGATAAGAGATCGCCTTCAAACCAATCTATAAATTCTCTTCCTGTTTCCAGTATTCCATCTGGTTCAGGCTCGATATCCAGGTGCATTATCACTCCTGTTTTCTGATTGATATGAACAAGCTCTTTAATAACAGCTATAATATTTAATGTAGCAGTGTGTATCGCTGTTTTAAGTTCTTCAGTTGTTTTAAACCAATGCCTATAGCTAAGTGGGGAGGTAGAAATCCCACCGTCCATTCCTGCAGGCAATAACTCTTCTAAAATGTGGAACAAGCGGATCGTGTAATCCCCGCGGTCTTGTGTAGTCCAGTCGGGCGTATGCACATGCTCCTTCACCACAGTATTGTGAAACTTTCCGTATGGAAAGCCATTCATGGTAAATACGTACGCTTTATTCTCGGCCAGCCATGCTTTGAAATCAGCCAAAGGGGCTGTTTGTATCAGCGACAAACTAGCCTCATTGGAGAGCCTCAAGCCTAAGCCTAGCACTGCTTCAGGAGAAACGTTTTCCTTAATTAACGGAAAATTCTTTTGCAGGGCGGCAAAATCCTCCGACCAGTTTTTACCAGCATGGATATTAGTACAATAGGTTAGATGACCCGTATTAACTTTCATAAGCAGTTGTTGTTGAACTCGATTCGGTAAAATCCCTCACATATTTACTTGCTTTGATCAATAACTGTTGATCCATTTCATGGACTTCTTCACCAGTACCAAGATCGGTCAGCAAAGTAATGCTGAGTTTGCCGCCAAGATGTTCCTGAAACTCAGCAAGACCCTTCAATATAGGCGATTCCAGGTCATTGATCTGTATGTATGGATTAGAAATGTCATATCCAAGCTTTACCAGTGTCTTTAAAATGCGGCGTAACTTTTCTTCAGTCAGCATACCTTTTAAAAAGGAATAGGTACTGTCTAACGCAATACCCATCGCTACTGCTTCCCCGTGTAGCACGCTGAAATTGCTCAACTGCTCCAGTTTGTGCGCTGCCCAATGGCCAAAATCTAATGGTCGGGCGGATCCAGTTTCAAAAGGATCATCTCCGCCAATGTGGTTTAGGTGTAATTGTGCACAAAGCTTGATCAAGTGATTCATGCTTACTTTATTCCTCGATACCAATTCATCAGCATGTTCTTCTATCCAATGGAAAAACTCTGGTTTTTTTATTAGAGACACCTTAATAGCCTCAGAGATTCCTGAACGATAATCTCTATCCGTTAACGTTGCGAGGAACTCTTCATCATTGAATACGGCATTTGGTGGCGCAAACGTTCCAAGGAAGTTTTTCTTTCCATTGTAATTGATACCGTTCTTTACACCTATGCCGGAGTCGTTTTGCGACAATACTGTTGTAGGAATTCTGATGTGCTTGATGCCACGGTGTGATACCGCAGCTGCGTAGCCAACCAAGTCCAAAATGGCACCACCGCCGATAGCAGCGATATAGGAGTGCCTGTCGATACCAAATCCATTAACGGCCTCAACAATCCTATCAAAATGGGCGATATCATTCTTCGCTGCCTCTCCACCTGGAATGATCATTACTTCTTTAATCAGCTGAACCTCTGGATAGCCAGCAAAATAAGTGGAGATGTCGGTTAAAAGATTAGGATGGGCATCAGCTACGCCCTGATCGACTACAAAAAACAGCTTACGCAGTGATTCAGATGGCTTCTGTTTAAAGAAATCAATTAGGGTGTTGTTGTTTATATTGAACAGCGACGAGGTAAAGAAGATCTTGTACTCAAATTTTACGCTAAATGATTGTTCCAGGTAGTTCATATTGGTTAAATTCAAAACTAGGTAACCGCAAAAGCTGCGCTCAACGCCAGTGATATTGGTAGTAAAATGATAATAGCAATTGCTATTGGTAACGCGCCAAATGCGGCAGCCCATGCAGCGTTCAGTGCGATTAGTGCAATAACGCCTGATTTCACTGCCTTGCCGATGTTAGGTCCGATAGGGTTTTTAATAGCTTTAATTAATGGGATAAAAATGAAAGCGCCAAATGATCCGAGGAATGCCATTGTAATAGGCAGGTAATAATGGTTTATTACAGCAAAATAGGTCACTGTCGCAATCACGGCAGTATATAATCCCGCTGCAAAATAAAGCGTGCTCTTACTTCCGCCATGAACTTCACCACGACTGATCATTGTAATTGCGGCAATATATACTATGGGCACAATGGCAAGATACCAGTAATGCTCTACTTGCTCTGGGATAATACAAATTCCCAATAACAGGTTTAAACCTCTGCATAGGCCCATATTGATAGGGCCAAAAATGGTGCTGTGCTTCAGAAACCTATCATAGATTAGACAGCAAATCATAATCGCTACAGCGAGATATTGTGCATTTCTTCCCAATAAGCCTGCTGTAAATATTCCGATGAAAAAACAGATTCCACCAAATATAGTCGCCGCATTTTTAGAGATCAAACCGCTTGGTATTGGTCGCTCCGGGCGTTCTACTGCATCAAGCTGTGCGTCAAAAACATCGTTCATGATGATCCCTCCACTATATAAGCCAATGGTGGAAATACAAAGTAAAATGACTGGTAAAAAGGGAAGATTAGCCCCATTTACCGGTGTAAACCACGGGCCGCCTGAAGCCACAAAATAACCCGCTATAGCGATCCCTGCTAATACATCTGCAACCGAAGTAACCACATTTGCAGGCCTCATTAACCTGAGGTAACCTATTACTTTCTTCAAGTTCTTAAGAGATGATGATGGAATTTTTATCTATTCTTGGTTGTTGACCACCTCTTAGAATGGAGTTGCTTTCGAACTTCTGACTCTGGTCAATGTTTTTAATTGCAGCAAAGTCGTTCTCAACTATTTGTCCGCTTTGTCCGAAGGCGTTGATCGCATTTTGATAACTTACCATCTCGATATCTTTTAAAGAGATTCCGCACTGCACCATTAATGCGGCTGTTTTTGGAACAGCAAGAGGATCACTGATCCCCCAATCTGCAGCTGAATTTATCATTACTCTTTCGGATCCATATTGTTTTACAACCTCAACCATGCGTTCATTACCCATTTTTGTAAAAGGGTAGATGGTAAATGCGGCATAAAAACCTCTGTCTAAAACCTCTTTAACAGTTTCTTCATTGTTGTGGTCAATGATCACCATATGAGGAGGAATGCCATGTTCTATAGCGATGTCCATACTGCGTTGCGTACCTTTTTTCTTATCGCGATGTGGGGTATGGATCTGAACAGGTAAGCCTGATTCCAGCGCCAGCTCCAATTGCAGCCTGAAATATTTATCTTCAGCGGCGGTCTGGTCATCAAAACCAATTTCACCAATGCCAACAACTCCTTCTTTAAAGATGAATTTAGGAAGAATTTCCATCACTTGTTCTGCAAGCTGCTCATTGTTTGCCTCACGGGAATTCAAGCCAATTGTACAATAGTGTTTGATGCCAAACTGTGAAGAACGAAACCTTTCCCATCCAATCAGACTGCTGTAATAATCTGTAAAGCTGTCAACTCCCGTTCTCGGCTGTCCAAGCCAAAAAGCTGGTTCAATCAATGCTACGATTCCCGCATCGGCCATTGCCTGGTAATCATCAGTAGTCCGGGAAGTCATATGTACATGTGGATCAAAGAACTTCATTCCGCTTATCAGGTTAAGATCAAGCGTAGTTTGAATTTTCTCTCCTTCATTTCGCTCTTGGAAATTGTCATTACAGCACATAATTCAATATTTAAATTTCTGTATTTTTTAGTTCTATTAATTTGTAAATGTTGGGCTCAACCGTCCGATGAGCAGCTGTTCGCTCGGCAACATAGTCACTTAGTGTATCTTGCAAAGCCTTGTTAATACGACTGTACAAACCTGTTATTTTGGTCACATCCTTTTCGGTAAAAAAGGCTTTCAGTACCAACTGATTAAAGGAATTTTCTGAAAGATATTCTGCTGCAAAAGGATTATGATACATAATGGCTTCGAGTACGGTACCTATATTGCTACGAATACCATTCTCAGCTATGCCAATCCATTCTTCAGGATAGGAATAAAAAGGTAATGCCGAATACAACGCCACCTGCTCATTCATTTCTGATGCAGTAAA
>JACMPF010000067.1 GCA_014377665.1 Pedobacter sp.
CGCTTATCGAATCTTACAAACGAAATATACCTCGTTCTTTAATAACGAGCGCCCAAAACGAGTACGCACTCAATGTGACTTGGCTACTGACTGGTAAAGGTATGGAGCAGACCACACCGGAGGCCCCGTCTACAATCAGGAAGTCAATGTTGCAAATGCAGCTAGATTTACAAGCATCTGAAACACGAATAAAGGTACTGGAAGCGAACGTAAATAGGCTGTATGAAATTGTGGGAAAGTTGGTTAAATAAGCAAATTAATTACACCTGATTTACACTAAAAAAGCTCAATCCGTTGTAAGTATCTGACTACCAATGGAACACGCAAAAAGACATTAGTCCCTTCGGCTCCACGAAAAAATCTCTATTTTATTGATTTACAATAAGTTAAATCTTTAGAATAGAGGTTTTATTTTATTATTAGAATTTTTATAACCTAAATTGAAAGATGTTTAGCTTAATCCATTACAAGCACCTCTATATTAAACCTAAAGTTCGTGTAATGCATCATAAGCTGCTAAAATATCTTTGTACCGTTTATCTTTATCTGTAAGGGAATTAGCTATTGCCAGATATTCATCCGGATCATGCACTGAAACATATTTAGCGTCATAACCACCCAATAATTCGTTTCCTTGTTCGTAACATTCCAAAATACCATCGTAGCACACTTGACTTCTTCAGGTAGCGCCACATACAAATTACCCAGACTACTGGTTCCAAATTTTACTTTAGGCAAATTCATTTTTTAATTTCTTGCAAACTAGGAGGTTTTTCTCTAATTCAGTTCCACTTTAATACCAAGCACTTTCCAATCAGGCAGTTTTTCGGGCATAACTATTACCAAAGCATCGTTTTCTTGCTTCCATTTTACCGCCTGCTTAAGCCCAAGTATGCTAACCGATTTTATTTTTTGGCTGGTAATTTTTGCGGCCTTCCCTAGTGAGGTAATTTTGATACTCTTCGAAGGAACGTCCAACAAAAATGCATATAGCTGTTTGCCTTTGGTAGTGAAACGGATATCAGTTGCAGTAAATTTGCTTTCATCACTCAATCCACCGAAATGTCCTTTTTTCTGGTTTGCTTTTATTGTCGATGGCCCTTCACCGTAAATTTTCCATGGGCGGGAACCGTAAATACCTTCGCCATTTACATCGATCCAAGTGCCAATTTTGTCCAAGGTTGCTAGCATATCTGGTTCAAGGTCGCCTTCCGGGGTTTGTACAATATTAATCAGCAGATTACCATTTTTGCTCACAATATCAGTGAGCATCTGGATGATATCTGTGGCGCTCTTATAGCGTTGCCCGGTACGGTAATACCAGTCTCCTATAGAGGTGTCCGTTTGCCACGGATACGGACTTATTGAATCCTGCACACCTCTTTCAAGATCCTGTGCCCACATGCCTTGTGAGGGCTGCTTACAAGTATAAACGGCGGTCATCTCACCTCTATGAAAAGCCTTATTACCATTATAGAAGTTAGCAAGCATGCTTTGGCCAATCTCTCCGAAAGGCAATTGGCTATCTGAATAAAGCAGGTCTGGATGATACGTATCCACCAGTTCTTTCACATTGTTGAAATATTTTTTATAATACTCCGGATTGTTCGTCAGCCATTGGCGATCGTCTGGAGCTGCTTTAGAATGGTACAAATCCTGATTTGCCGGATCATTTCCGTCGTAGGGAATACCTTTATACAAGCCACTTGTATCTGCCAGGTGAGCGGTTTGAAACCAAGTATAGCTGGCGGCCAGATGCTCAGACAAACCAAACTTGAGGCCTTGCTTTTTTGCCGCTTCTTGCCATAATCCTACCACATCTTTCTTCGGGCCCATCTGTACCGCATTCCATCGGTTAATTTTAGAATTCCATAAAAAGAAATTGTCATGATGGCTAGCCATGCTTACAAAGTATTTAGCACCGGCTCTCTTATAAAGTTTCATTAATTTCTCCGGATCCCAATTTTGCGCCTTCCACAGAGGAATTATATCTTTGTACCCAAATTTTGAGGGATGACCATAATGCGCCAGATGGTATTTGTATACATCACTGTTCTCTTCGTACATCTTTTTAGCATACCAATCTCCCTGGCGGGGAACTGCCTGAGGCCCCCAATGTGCCCAAATTCCAAATTTGGCGTCTTGGAACCACTTTGGATACCGATAATTTTTAAGTGACTCTTTGGTTGGTTTAAATGGGCCCTTATTAATTGTCAACTCTTGTGCTACCGCAATGGCAACCAATCCCGTTAAGGCAACAAAACAGATAATAGTTTTTAAAGCTTTCATTTTAATGACGATTTTTAAATTTATAAAACTTGTGATACAGGCAAGGTGTCTGTTTCCTTGCGGAGTATTTTATGAACGGAGAAGCCGAAAACGACGACGATAACAAAGCAAATCAACGGAATCCAATAACGATCCTGAATATTGCCGGTTTTATCACTGATGTACCCAAAAACCTTCCGACTAAAAATGCTAGTCCGGCGCCACTTAAATAATACGCAGCTTCTGTTTCGGTAACTCCGGCAGCCTGCTTTGCATACAAAATAAATAAGCTGAACACACAAACTTGCGCACCAACATAAAAAAACTGCGCTTCCACCGCCCACGATAAATGCTTATGCTTCAAGGCGTGGAAAATGCTATCACTTCTGGCCGCATCGCCAGAATTGTCATCATATACAGCCGGCATTTTTGCGAAATAGAAACACACAGCGATAATTCCAAAACAGTCCCTAAAACAAGGTGCTTTAACAGATGATGCTTCAGAGACAAGTGCAATCTGCCGTGCTTCGTGTGTCATTCTATTCAGCACCACATCAGAATAAGTTTGGATTAAAATCAAACGGGCACCAACAATAGGCGCCAGCATGGTTGTCAAACCGTTGATTGACTGTGCGAAATTCAATCTGGTTGTTGCGCTTTCCAGATCACCAATAACGGTTACATACGGATTAGCGGGAGTTTCCAAAATAGTTAAGCCACAAGCAATTATAAACAACGCTATCAGAAAAAATAAATGCAATTGTGTATTGGCCGCTGGAATAAACAGGTAGCATCCTGTAGCAAAAACCAGAAGACCAACTATGATACCTGCTTTGTATCCCCATTTTTTTAGAAACATTCCGGCAGGTATGGCCATCACAAAATACGCTAAGAATACCGCCAAATCCCCCAGCGTAGCCTGCATGGTTGTTAAGGTGAGCGAACGCTTCAGGTGCGGGATCAGGATCGGATCTAAATTGTGGGCAAATCCCCATAAAAAAAACAAAACGGTAATAAGCGCAATCCCCGTAAATTGATTTGATTTAGTCATGTTTTTTGCATTCGTAAAAATTAGTATACAAAATCAGGAACACGATCCAACTGATATTATGGAGTTCTCACACCACCTTTTGCTAGTTACATCTTTCTTGTTTTGAACAGGTTTAATTGATTTATTAAAATCCAACAGAATCTGATGATCGACTCTTAAATGTAATTATTTGGAAAACGATTTCAAAACAAATAATTTAAAATTTTATATTATTTGTTTAGGCTTTGAGTCAACTAAAGTTAATAATACATCCTCTCATTACAAACATTTGATAAAGCTAAAAAGAGCCTCTGCGACGACCAGAAGCATAGCGATTAGAGATGCTTTCAAGTATTCTTGCTACCTTTCACGTTTACTTACAAAATGATAAACGCATCACCGAAACACATAATCCTTGATTTTTCATGTTATGGGGAAAAAACGCATTACCATTTATGATATAGCCATGGAGTTGGGCTTTATAGCA
Source organism: Pedobacter sp. (assembly GCA_014377665.1). Classification (GTDB taxonomy): domain Bacteria; phylum Bacteroidota; class Bacteroidia; order Sphingobacteriales; family Sphingobacteriaceae; genus Pedobacter. The sequence continues at coordinate 3,786 of JACMPF010000067.1, forward strand.
ACCTATGCTTCACGGGCACTCAATGGCTACCTATCAATTAAACACGAAACAGTGACATTGGTTAGAAATAAGGCCGCCGAACTAAATTACAAGCATAATTCATTTGCAGCCAATCTCCTTCGGAGCTCTTCTAAAACAATCGGCGTAATTGTGCCGCATATCAACCAAAGTTTTTTTTCTGATTCCATTGCTGGGATTGAAGAGGTTTGTTTTTAACACGGTCACAGCTTGATCATTTCCTGTAACACAAATTCGCACTATGGCAACACTGTGACGTTAACCTTAGTATTATGGATTGTTATACTTTAGCTTGGCGTTATTTTGGCTAAATTGTTAAGGGGATTGTCTAAAATAAGGTAGAGTTAATCAGATGACTCAGTTTGCGTGATAATGGCATGTTGGAATAGTAATAATTCATTTGTATTGATAATAAGCATCAATTATTTACAACTTAACCTGCAAGGTTAAATAAAATGTGCGGTTATCAGATGGTAAAATGCCCGGTCCCGGGTAACCCGTTGCTCTACGCGTAAAGTAATAAGCGTTTGCCAGATTATTTATACTCCCTTCCAATTTATATCTTTTGTATTCATATGACATACTTACATCCATTATGGAGTAAGCCGGAACTAAACCAACAACTGCCGAAGCATCTCCCTTAATTGCATTCGTTGCATCCGAATACTGATCAGAAAGATGGGTAAACTGAAATGATCCCTTTAAATTTTTGTTACCAACCCTTAAGCCGCCCTTAAAATTTAACGTAGGAACAAACTCAACCTCATTTCCTTTAATAGCTGTAATATCGCTCCTCTTATACTCTGATTTAATCAATGCTGTATTTGTAAATAACACCGCACTCCAGTCCTCACTTTCTGGTTTTAAAAGCCGTAAAAAATCAGCTTCAGCATAGGATTCAACCCCAATAATTACTGCCTGACCAATATTAGTACGCAAACGTATTATCCGTTCTGAAGCATCATATGTTTGAACCTCTCCTATCCGATTGTTATAATTTAAATAGAACGCACTCACATCATAGGCATAAAACTTAGTTTGCTGACTACGTATACCCACGTCAAATGAAAAACCCTTTTCATCCTGCAAATCTGGATCAATCTCTGCCGACGGATTCGCAATGCGCATATCACTGAAAGTAATAGAACGGTAATTTTGTGATAGGTTGGCATAAACATTCATACTTTCTGTAGGTTGATAACTTAACCCGAATCCTGCTATAACAAATTGACGCTGATTACTTCTGGGCTCATAAGTTCTGGCACCTAAATCAATGTCGGTAGGGATATTACTTGGGATCTTTCCCGCATAAAAACCATTTGCTTTGGTATTTATATATTCAAATCTAACCCCTGGTATAATTGAAAATTTCTCATTTAAATGAAGGATATGCTCTGCAAAGACAGAAACATTCCGGTTCGGAAAACGATAATCATTTAGAATTAACTTGTCAGGATCTAAGAAATTAAAGTTGGCATCTTTACCCAAACTACCATAGCCTTGTATACTATGGTTTAATCCATGATAGTAACGCACACCCACTAATAGCACTGAAGGTTTGTTAAACAGGTTATAACGCTTAAGGTATCTCCCCTCGGCACCCCAATTTTCAAAATCTCCTTTAATCAGATCTCTTGGTTCTGATCCGTTATCAGCTGTAGCCACACGATTTGGCCTGAACCCTACTGTATACCTGCTTGCCGACAAGCCAAATAACCGAAGGTTAAATTCGTTCTTAGCATTAAATTTATGATCGAAATGCAGCGCAAATAAATTCCAGTTCACCTTAAACCAGTTTCTCTCCCGATTACTTTGCGTAGGGTCTTCGGCAAACATATCATCTGTTAAACCACCCGGCTGATGCGCCAGATAATTCATATGTGTAAAATCCAACCCTAATTTTGTTTTCTTATTAAACTGATAGTTTACATTAGCATATCCTGTGTAACTGTTAAAATCAGAATTACCTCTAAAGCCATCTCCATTTTTATATTGAAAAAATGTGTAGTAGCTCACTTTTCCAACGGTGCCGCTGGCGCTGATAGAGGAATTATAAAAATTATAAGATCCCGCACTTTGGCGTACCGTAACTTCAAAAGGTTTATCCTTTACTGGTTTTTTCATCACAAAGTTCAACAAACCGCCAAACTGCGTTCCATACTGTAAAGATGCTGCACCTCTTACAATCTGAATTTGTTCCAATGCTTCAATAGGGGTAGTATAATAACTTTCAGGATATCCGAGCGCATCAGCGCTGATGTCATATCCATTTTGTCGCGTATTAAAATTGGATGTGCGGTTTGGATCTAAACCCCTGCCCCCAATACTTAGCTGAATCCCCCCTCCATCACTTTCCCAAATATTCAGGCCAGCTACTCTTGAATAAACCTGTCTTGCATTATTTGTAGCTAAATTAGCTACCAGCTGATCGGGAATAATAACTTCCGACTTTTTCCCTTCATAAATGCCGAAGTTCTCTACTCCTTTCAAATGTGAAAAACCAAAATCTGTCTTTTTATTCTTAATCACCACCTCTTTTAATTTCTTCACTTTAACCGCCGTATCGGGCTTATTTGTCTTAGTGGTATCCTGGGCAAAAATAGCTGTTGAAATGAAACAGCAACATAATAAACTAAAAACCTTTAATCTCATCATTCATTGGTAAAATCCACATCTTAGTACTATAAGAATCACTTTCTTTAGCCAAATCTACATGTGGATTGATAAAAACTTTTCCGCCCCGGCCATTTAAGGCTACATAGGAATCTACATAAACTTGTGGCGACTTAAACCCCTTTCTGGCATAATAGTCGCGTAATATATGTGCATATTGCAGGATCATATCTGATTGTGTACTCATCATTTTTTCCTGCAATACGGTCAAAAATTCATTGTTATTTGCTACAGCAAAATTTCCTGTAGCATCTTTTATGGTAAACTGTGCATATCCTGCTTTTTCCATTAACATTACACGCCATGAAAATCTATAGCCCTGTTCTGTCCAAAATAATTCTCCGGGATACAGCATGTACCTGAACGGAAATATCAATTGCACCAGAAAAAACAAGGCAAAACCTATTAGCATTACTTTTTGCACTGCGGGTTTAAAGGTAAATCGGACATTAGGCCTGATAAATGTTGGAGGGCACTTAAACAGCTTATTCAAAAAGTCGATTATCCGTAAGTGAAAATCAGCAGAGAAAAAAATTAATGCCGCAACAATCATTACATAAGGAAACATTCCTATTGGAAACAATATGGCAGTAAGAACATGAAATACCACTACTGTAAGATAGGCCAGTAAACGTGTTCTTCTGTTCCAAAGTAAAAAAGCTATGGTTAAATCGTATAAACAACCAAACCAGCTAAATAGAAATGCGGTTGCTTGATAGCTTAACAGCGTTCCAATTATTGGCAAATCGTTACGGGAGGGCAACCAGATCTTTAATGGCAAAGCACTTAACAGCCAATCGCTGTTAATTTTGGCTAGCCCTGCATAAAAATACAATATAACCATCATCAGCTTAAGCACATCGATATTCCACTGCGGAATCTGATCTGATAATATGGATGGCCTACGCTTTGCATCTATAGAAAAATAGCGATGTGCCGGCAAGAACATTAGGATAAACAACACCAAACTCATGAAATAGTAATGATTCAGGTAGGTGGTTCTATCCATTAGTTCTATATAGGTAAAACTAAAAAACAACATCACAATTGCCGCACGATAGAACAATCCGAGTGCAACCATTAACGCCGCTATTGCACAAACAAAGAACAGCACATAGGTATAATTACCCAATGGTTTTACAAACTCAAAACCGTAAAAAGAAAAGAAGTGCAAGGGCTTTATGTAAAGCTCATAGATCCATCCTTTAATCCAAAATCTCAGAATACTGATAAACAGCATTAGCCCCATAGCTATTCTATAAATTGCTAAGGGGGCCGTATGTGTTGTCTTCAGGAAATAGCTGTTCATTTAGAAAATGAAATTAATCTCCATCATTATCTGTATAAGTAATGGTTATACTCATTGCAGATGTCATATCCACTTTAACCATACGCACAAATTTCTGCATTTCTGTATAAACATCAATCATTTTCTGATTGTTGTTTTTTACCTCATTGTTCAGGTTTTCCGTTAAAAGGTTCAGCTTTGTTAAAGTAACTCCCAACTGATCCTGAATAGCATGTGTAAGCTTAACATTTGTTTTGCTATCATTTGCTCCTAAGGCATCAAGATAGGTTTTAAAAGAGCTACCCTCAGTTCTGGTTTTTACACTTTTCCCGTTAAAGAAATCTACGGAAGCCTGTTGCGCTGTTTTTGCCAATGTTAAGGAGATGTCCTTTTTATAAAGTGCTTCTACTTTTTCGGCTGACACTACCCCGTTTATCATTGACCCGGAAGGGATACCGAATTTTCCGGAACGAATGTACCTTTCGTAGTTTGAAACATAGCCATTTACCAGCCCAGCTAATGACGAGCTGGCATCTGTTCCTGATTTACTAATGAACTCATCACGGTAAACACCGGTAGTCCATGGCGTATAAACCTTCGCGAAAATGCTGTTCATTTCTGTAAGTATTTTCTTCACATAAGCAATGCGCTTTGCCGCATCAGCCGCCGTGCTGTAAAATGTAACAATATCTGTGTCGTTATTCGCAAGCCCATTAATCAGATAGTCTAACGCCGGAAAACCCTGTTGCGCGTAAGTAGCCGGTAAATCAAAATTAACAGTGCCATTGGCAATGCCCGAATTGATATTAGCAACATTGGTTGGGTAAACATTGAAGAATGCCCTTAAGGTCTGACTGCTTGCCGGGCCTACATCTATCAGTTCTATTTTTTGCCATTCTACATAAGCATTTACCCAAGCTGTCCTAAGTTCAACCAAAGATGCTGTAGTTGGTGCTGCTGTAAAAGCGTCACTTTTTCCCTGTAATAGATCTAACTTTGTTTTAAAATTAGCGTAAGACGGAATGATAATGTCATCGGCAAGGTAAGTCAATAAAGCCTTTCTGTCGACGCCCGGTTTGCCGCCTTCTTCAGGCTGGTCAGTACCTTTCTTTTTTGAGCAAGCAAATACGGTTAAAGCCAGTAAGCAAGCCAAGCTGATGTGTTTAAATTTTAAGCGATTCATATCAAATCTTATAAACGATAGAAGTGGGTTACTTTTTTTATTGAAAGGGTAACCCACTTTAATAAAAATTATTTTATAATTACTAAAGACCGAATTTGGTTTTAATAGCATCTTGCGCAGCAGTAACCTTAACAGGAGTTAAATCCCAGGCTCCACCATCCGTACCTATTAATGAGGCAATGATATCATCCGAGAATTTAGCATCAGCTTTATGAACAGTTGCAAAACGCAATGAGTAAATAAATCCTAATGCTTCACCCAAAGCATGAGCAGCAGCACCAGCATCTTGTGCAGTACTTCCGTCTTTCCACTTTTTCAGGTAATTCCAGGCCGAATTTGCAATTGCATATTCTATTTGTGTTCTGAGAAATAAGGCTTGCGCTTTTAATTCTGTAGCATCATTATTAACAACTGCAGCACGTCCTTTTAAGAAAGCAGGGAAAACTTTAGCATAATTTGCCTTGTTGTATTCCCAAATGTATGAACCAATAAAAGATTCGGTAGTACCTCTTATAGCATCTGTTGAACCTGCAAGATAAATTGGATTTAAAGTTAGTGAACCATAGGCTTCATCCCAATTCTGTTCTAACTTTGTATAGTTCTTACCAGAAACTAAAGTCTTGTTATCTGCTTCCAGACCTTTATTAAGTAAAACATTACCGATATAATCCAGGTCAAATGCGCCAATTAAACCTTTTTGAATTAATTGCCCCACTTCAAGACCTTTTGCATCCAAAAGATATTTAGTACCAGCATTATTAGCTACATAACCAGCAGTTCCTTTTACAGCAGCAACATTGGCTGAAGCACTGATAGTTGCAAGAGAAGCAAGATCTGCTTCGATTTTCTTACGTACTACTTCCGCTGAAGCTGCATCCCATGAAGAAGCTGTAACATTACGTAACTGAACACCGGAAACATTTATCGCTGCAAAATCAGCCGGAGCTGGATTAGATTCCCCTGTAAATGGATTACCAGTATTTGAATACATATTTTTTAATACATTACCATCAATCAACTTAGTTTTCCATACTCCGCTATAAGTGTTTATGCCTTGAAATACCCTGTATCGGAAATTACCAGTAGTTAAGTCAATTGTGCTTTTACCCGCTGCATCTACAAAGATGGTATTTGTTGCATCGTACTTTGTGCCTTCTACTAACTTAGTATAGTCAATTGCTGGGCGCAAAGTTTGGTTTCCTGAATCCTGATCAACTTTATCTTTCTTACATGAAGTAAGCCCCGTAACTGCAAGGGCAATAAACACCAAACTCTTAAAGTATTGAATTTTCATTTTTAATTTGATTAAATAATTTATTACAATATTACTTGTATTAAGTCTAAATAAGCGTTAATCTTGTTGCAAATATTAAAGCCAATTCTAAAGAATTTCTAAAGAATCTTAAAAAATCGTATTTAATTTGAATAATAATTATGAAGGTGTTGTTTGTAGAAGATGAACCAGTGCTATTGGAAGAAATGGAAACCTATTTCAGCTCGCACGATTGCATATGCGAACAGGCCGTAACTTTTGGTCAGGCAGAGCAGAAACTAAGAGACTATACGTATGATGTCGTGGTACTCGACATTACCCTGCCTGATGGAAGCGGAATAGACCTCATAGAAGATATCAGAAAAAGCCATTTGGAGACCGGAATCCTTATCCTTTCGGCAAAAGATTCGCTGCAGGATAAGCTGAATGGGCTAAATCTGGGAGCTGATGACTACTTAACAAAGCCCTTTTATCTGGAAGAATTAAATGCCCGGGTGAATGCCATATACCGCAGAAAAACATTAAAGGGCGTAGAACAAATCACATTTGATGATTTCACAATGCACCCATCCTCTAAATCATTCTTTTTCAAAGAAAGTGAGGTAAGTCTAACCAGAAAAGAATACGACATGCTCATTTATTTTGTCATCAATAAAAACCGTGTAGTTAGTAAGGCATCAATAGTTGAGCACCTTTGGGGAGATCATTTTGATCAGAGTGATAATTTTGACACGGTATATGTACACATGAAGAATTTGAGGAAAAAACTTTGCAATATTTCCGGTAAAGACTACATCAAAACAGTATATGGAATGGGCTATAAGTTTACCTATTAGTGAAACTGCTATCGAAGATTAGTTATTACCATTTTTGGCTTAGTGCAGTGGTATTGGGCATTACCGGCAGTATGTTGTTCTTTTTTCTGAGAAATGAAATATCTAAAGAAATACAGGAGCAGCTCGAATTACAGACTGATATGGTAGCTCATGAAATCTATATGGGCCGAACTATCGATTTCCCACTAATAAACATCACTAAAGGTGATGATAGCTTGATGAAACTACCCAAAATTTTTAAAGACACCATGATTTATGATAGACTCCAAAAAGTAACTGAAGGTTATTACTACTTTTCGGAGAGCAAAAAGATCAACGGTCAGCCCTACCGCATCATGGTTATGACCACCTACATCGGCTGGGACAATTATTCTAAAGCGATCATTTACATTTTCCTTTCCATAGCAGGCCTGTTAATCGTACTTGGCACTTTGGTTAACTATTTCATTAGTCGCAGAATTTGGAAACCGTTTTTAATAAACCTGAAGCGGATAAAGGCGTATTCTGTGAGTTCAAAGGAAGAATTACAGCTAACGCTTACCAATGTTACTGAATTTAAGGAATTGAACAATGTACTTATTGATTTGGCAGCCAGAGACAAAAGGGAATATAACGCATTAAAGGAATTTACCGAGAATGCTTCCCATGAAATTCAAACCCCACTTAGTATATTAAAAACGAGATTGGAAAGTATTAGTCAGCAGCCATTAACGGTAGACATTGCTCGTTTACTAAATGACGCAAAACAAGCAACAATACGCCTTAGTAAAGTAAATAAGGGATTACTGCTATTGGCCAAACTAGAGAATAATGCTTTTACAGACGTACAATGGGTATCAATAGAAGCTGTTCTGAAACGCAACTTTGATTTAGTTGAAGACCTGTTTCAGCATAAATGTTTGCATGTAGAGAAGCATATTCAAAGTAAAGTAGTATTTGCAAGCCAATTCCTGATGGAAATTTTGATTTCTAATTTGCTAACCAATGCCCTTTCCTATACACCTTCTGGTGCCAGAATAATTTTTAGTCTTAGTGAACAATTGCTGGTGATTAGCAATGAGGGGGAACCGCTTTCTTTCCCGGAATCTAAGTTATTTAAAAGATTTGGCAAGGGGGCTACTGACAATAAAGGGAATGGACTTGGACTTTCAATTTCAAAACAAATCTGCACGCTTAATAAATGGCAACTCAGCTACAGCTACGAAAAACATATGCATCGTTTTAATATCCATTTCTAAGCCAAAATAAATATAAATGGAGAAAATAATGCACATTTCCCTGCCTATAGGGAAGAACAATGTATTAATAGCCAATGACGTTCCCGAAATCATGGGAAGAACAAACGAAAATGAGAACAGATCAAAAATAGCAGTGAGTACAGAAAGCCGTGAAGAAGCGGATAAAGTATATAACGGACTATCAGCAGGCGGAGTTATTGAAGGTCCAATTGGCGACAGTCCCTGGGGTTCATACGGTGGAATGTTTAGAGACAAATATGGCATTGAATGGATCGTGGAATTTGACCAAAATAACAATGGTCCGGTCTAACCGAACGACAAACCATTCCGGTTACAGATGCCGATCCTAATGTCATTAAGTAAAATCAACCATTTTTAACAGAGGGATTGAAGCCCCCTCAAGACCAGCATTATTGTCAAAAACCCTTTATCCATCGATTAGTTGAAGAAGGCGTCAATTTCTAGGATCTATATGAAGCAGCTGAGAAGATTGGCAAAATAGCATTAAGAAAACATACGATCAGCATTTTAAGTGTACACTTAAGGATTTATGTGCACACTTACCATTTTAAGTGTGCAGTTGACCTTTTTAAATATTAAATCTGCTTTTTTTAAACAGCAGTATTGTAGGTTCGTTTAAGCAATAAACCAATGCTGCTTCTAATTATGCTACTATATTCTTCTACATTTCCCTATTTCAGGGCCACAAAGAACTGCGTTACTAGTTTATTACTAGTGCCCTCAGCTATGTCTTGGCTTCGTGTCTGCTTCGGGTCTGCTTCGTGTCTGCTAGCGCTCGGCCCGAAGGAAACAGCCATAAAACACATAGCTGAGCGGTATTTAAAAAGCTTCAGTACAAACCACATATCAACCAGAGCGTTTCATCAAAAGACAAAGTGGGAAAGGTCTAAAATTAAAATAGCGGAATGCCGGGATCAATTATACCGCCTATAGGAGTTGTATTGTGGTTTGGTTGTAGTCGCCACCAATAGACACACACAGCGCAAACGCATCATAAATTGATCAATTTTTACATATAATAATTATCCCATATGGCTTTGAGCCCTTTTCCTTTTACTCCGACTTGGGAATTGGGAAAGAATTGTAGAGGAAGACCAGCAAGGAGCTTAAAATTGTACTTGATGTTTTCTAATGTGCATTTCCCAGGCACTACGCAGGGAATTGAGTTATATTTGAACAACAAAGCCATCAAACTAGAAAGCAAGTATCCCACATTACAACAGTTGCAATGAATCTGACAATTAAAAACTACAAATCAGTCCTCTCAGCAGAATTAATAAAGCAATCACAAAAATGCGCAGTTAGAGAGTGCGATGAAATTAACCCTTGCCATTTCGAATCCTACGTAGATGTCCTCGATAAAAGCTTCGATGTGAGTCTAACACTGGACAAGTCTACGGTTATAGCTCATAAATGTGATTGTGAAGACCCTACCCCTTTCTGTCAACATAAAACAGCCTTGCTGTTGTTTGTCGTTAAGGGAGCTAAGCGTCTACCTGCAAAAATCACCAGGTCAAAAAAAATAGATCCAATGATGGAGGCTATTGAACTTGCAGATCCTCAGGCTCTAAGGGACTGGGTTTTAAAAATTGCTAAAAAGCATAAAGACATAGGTATCTCTCTATTAAATGAATTTTCTAACAAGTCTTCAAATTACACGCCACAGGAAATTATCGATCTAACTCAAAATAGCTTGAGAGCAGTGATTAACAAAAAGACTAAAGCAGATGCTCAGGAGGTTAAAAGAATCGTTGAGCTTTGGTCTGATCTTCACCAAAGCATATTAGAAAGGTATCGTGCAGAGCCCACGAATGAAGTTTATTTCTTACAGTTCAATGCAATAATAGATGCCTGTAGTTTTTATGAAGAGCGCCTAAATACCACCAGCAAAAGAATTAGCAGCTACATTAAGCAGGTCATCGAAGAGGTCAGCGCAGTCATCACAACCACCCGCGATAACGACGCCTGGCAAAAAAGCTTGAACTATTTTGTAAAAGAAATATTTCTGAGAGATTATGGGTTCCGCCGACAATACCTAGACTTGATCGCAACGCTGTTTGACTCCAGCGAAACGGGAAGAAAAAGCATAATAGTTGAATTAATGGTAACACTTTACGAGGAGAACGCATCTGCCTCGCAACAAGACAGGAATCATTTTCTACAACATGTGTTTAGATTGGTGATGATAAACAATCAGTTCCAAAGCTATAAACACCTGTTTTTACCTATCAGGCATGCGCTAAGCTATAACCTTAGGCTTATTGATACATTGATTGCAGGGGAAGATTTCAAAAGCGCTGAGGTCTATTGTATGCAACAGATAAAGGAAAACACCAATGATGACTACAATTTCGAATACCAAACAAGACTCATAGCGATTTATAAGACCACTGGAGATGAGGTTAAACTTGCGGGAATTCTTAAGCTTCAGTTGTTGAAAATTCCTGATTTTATGGACTATCAATTTGTTTCCCTCCATCGTTCTTCTGATGACGATTTCAAGCATTGGAGAAATAGAGTTTTAGCAAATGCGAGACAAATAGCGTATTATGACAGGAACGCTGCTGCATTTTCTTTAGCGCTATTGGAAAGCGAAGGCAATTACGCTAGGTTAATAGATTATATCGATGAAAAAATTGATTATCAAGTCATCTCTCGATATGCTCCGGCACTAATTATAAAGACTCCCCAACGCTTTTTAGAGAAACTTATGAGTAGGATGGACAATCATGAAGATAGGAATTGGCATCAGTATGAGCCTGAAACGTTAAATAATTGTCTTAAAGATCTCTATACGTTACTCTTGGAGCATTATTCAGTAGAAACGCTAACCTTGATTGCAAAAAAAGGCAAAAGCACCTACAGAAATTGGTCTAATCTCTTGGTAAATTATTTAATTGAAAGACTGGTTACAAATTAATCTGCTGGTCTACCGCCTAAAAAAAGAGACTTATCACCAACTCTGATATAGTCTCTTTTCTTTTAAAACTATTAAAACCCTTCGTACTCCAACAAAGCCAATCTGGAAATCATTTCCAAACACGCTCCCTGATGAAGTATGTCAAAATTAGTCTGCGTAGTGCCCCCTCTAAAGTCCTCATTGATTAAACCTGTAGTTTTGTTACGCGCACTAGAGAGCCAGGCATTCGCCATCGTTTTTTGATAAGCTTTCACATAAGTCTTATTTCCGTCAACCTTATACAGTTCAATAAATCCCCTGAACATAATTGCCTGAAACCAAACATGACCGGGCTCTAAAATCCTAAAAGATTCTCCAATGGTATATGAATTGAAGGGAATAAACCATTTCTTGTAAGCCGATTTGGCGATGTTTTGTGCATCAGTAAGGTATTGGCTGTCACCAGTTATTTTGTAAAGCAATGCTGCTGCCTGCATCGGCTGACCAGCATTATAAGGATACTTATCTTTAGCAATGACCAAGCTGGAATTTGGATTGTTGTTATCAGATAACACCACATTATCCCAATACAAGTAATCTGACGGATCCTGGAGGGTATTCTTAGTCCAGGCATACAGATCTTTCGCGCTTTTCAGATACGAAGGATCATTAGTAGCCAGATATAACTTAGCTGCCAGAACAGCTGCATTAGCCGAAGAACAAGTATTTTTAGAGTTTCCAAATTCTTTCCAATAAACCCCTCCTCCCATCTTATTGTCTGAACCAGTCAAAACGAAATTCCAAACCAACTTAGATCTACTTAAATAAGTTTGTTTTTTTGTCAGACTATATAAATCAGCCATGTCAATTCCGACCCAAATGTTATCATCATAATACCGCTCGTCTCCAGAACCGGGGTAAACTGCATAAGCTTCTGCCTTATTGTTCGCAGTATTCCGAAACTGGTCGATTCCGTTGAGCAACCTGTCATCATATAAATTAGCGACCTTATTTTTATAGGCCGGAAATGCTTCCGAAGCTTCTTTGAAAGCCGCGTATCCCGAAAAAGCGCCACCATGTCCCCATATTACTGCCGCACCATCCCAAAAACCCGTTTTAAATGGGTAATTAGAGGTCCAGATATCCCTCGACTTGCCATCAAGATACAACTTTACTAATGACGACATCAAGGTATCTGCTCTCTTCAGGAAAACAGGCGTTAAGTCTGGAATGCTTGCCGAATATGGGGTAGCTTGAACAGTGGTTACCGTAGATACAGCACCAGCTTTGTTGATAGCCACAACATTAAAAACATAACGAGTGATGGTAGGGACCATAATAGAAATCTTCTGGCTACTTCCTTTTGCCGCATTCACAACAATTGGATTTGGCGTTGATTGCATCCCGCCGTTTGATGGCGAATAGGTAATAGATACTTTCAGTAACGCCTCATCATCTGGATTAGTCCAACTCAGTTCTAATTCATTCTCGTCGGTTGTCGGCATTGCAACCAACTTCGTCACTGGCGCTATTACTTTGCTAAGGGTATCTTCCGGCAGGGGCACAACCTCCGTTTTCTTACAGGATGCAATAATTAGAAAGCAGATCAGGCAAAGTATGTGTATTTTAGATATTGTGTTCATTTCGAATATATTAGTGATAGAAAAATAAGGGAATATTAGTTTTAATTAGGACAGCCTTTACTCACAAAAGCACTACTTGGAACCTTAAACTGCGTATAGTTTCCACCAAGCTTTGCATTCGCCAGAATAAGATTGGTTTCGTATTTACCACCGTTACTATCTTGAATATATCCTGTTTCAGCTCCGGCAGTGAAATTCCAAAGACTAAGTAATCCAGTAGTAGTTCCCGAAGTCAGGCCACACATATTGTCCCTAATTTGTTGTGCAGTACGTGCAATAGTCCAAACTCTTGCTTCAGATACAGTGCCCTTCATTGCTCTAAAATCCTGTCCAAATGCACGACCAATCTCGAACCTATTGCCATCACTACTTGAGGCCAGGTTGATAGAAGTATGTGTTTCATCCTGACGGACAACTATTAACACATCCTGTACACCATTAATGTATAGTTTGTATTTCTCAGTGATATTCTGTTGATTGCAGTCCACAACCAATGCAATATTCATCCATTCATTCAAATTAAAACTCTTGGTACTTTCCAGCGTAATCTTATCTCCTAAACCTACAATTTGTAATGGATGGGTTGGTCTGTAGTCATCATTTTTGCCCCTGATAAGTAACTGACCCTCTAACCCCATAAAAGTCTGCAGTCCGCGGTAGCCGTCAATTTTGCAGGTCATCTCAAAGGTTACTTGTTTCAGTGTTTTTATCGATCCATCCACTATTGCAATATCGTTGAAGTTAGCATAACCGAAATACTGGTCGCTTAAATTCATTGCGAAAGCTGGTCCATCAACCTTAACATTGACGGTTGCTTTTTGTCCCTTTTTGTCTTCGATCACAACAATAGTTGTTCCGTTGATTTTACCTTTTATGGAAACCACATCGCCCTTCACTTGAGCTTTAACCACTAATGGATTAGCCACTGACACTTTGTAATCTCCATTACCTTTAGTTACGGTGATATCTTCAGTTCCTTGCACAGCAGTTAAAATGATATCACTTTTCGTTAGCACTAATGTTGATGGAGCAGTCACCGTAAGGGTAAGAAGGGCTTGTTTGCCCTTTACATCTGTAACTTTAACTTTTGCGGTTCCTGAGGCAATGGCCTTAATTGTAAACTTAGCGTGAGATTCTAATTTGGTATTGTTAATCTCCACGAACTGACCTGAGTTTTCGAGTAGCTCGGTCTTATAGCCTGCGTTACCGGTGTTTATATTAATAGTAAGCTCGTTCTTACCTGGAACGCCTACTTCCATTGCAGCTTCAGTCTTACTCAACGTCATCTCAAAAAGCTTGGCAATTACTACATCTATACTTTGCCTTTTAAACATTTTGTCGGTGATCACAATAACAGCATTCGCCCTATCTTGAGTTGTCGTCGACGTAATCGTAATTACATTGTCGGTGATCCTTGCGGTTGCGACATTATCATTCGATGAAACTGCGGAGTATGTACCATTTCCATTAGAAATGTTCACACTAATACTGCCATTGGGTGTTAACGAAACCGAAGACTTGTCCAGTGTCATCTCGACGACGTTGAAATCAGCTTCTTTCTTAGCACAGCTTTGCAACATCAGCTGCAGTCCGAAAATGGAAAATAGAACTAGAAAGTAATTTTTCTTAAACATAACAGAGGGGATATTTGGTTAAAAAAATGATGTAAAGAAACCGCAACAGATAAATTGCGGCTGATTATATTGAACCGCTATAAATGCCAATAAACATGAATATTAATAAGTACTTTTCTGGGAAATGCCGTTAAATTACCGGTGAGGCGTAGGAGATCGTTCATTGAATTTAATACTTGGTTGAGCCTAAAATAGAAAATATTCTAGGAAAACCAAGGATTTTTTATCAAACAGCTTCGTAGATTATTAAATCAATTGCAATGCTCCGGATTCTACCCAGCCGATATTTCCGTTTGGTAGCTCCACTTTCAACCAATCTTCTTTAAGCTCAATGATCCGGACTTTCGTACCCTCATGGATTACAATTAGGGTTTTCTGCTTTGCGCTTGCTGCGCTTTTCACGTTCACTTTCCCATTGAAAACTACAGCTTCTTTTTGTGTTTGCAAATAATTATCTTCTGCACTCGCAAAAGCAATAAAGCAAATACCAACAAATATCAACAAGAGACCACTGTAAAACGAGAGGCGCTTCCACTCATATTCGTGTGAAAACAAGTAAATTATTACACCAGCAAATCCTAGAAGCAAAAATACAACCGCAAGAACCGACCAGTTTTGAACGGTAAGCAGCAGAAGGAAAGAAGTCCACCATCTTTTTAAGAAAAGCTCGGGTACCACCTCCATTTTATCTGTGAGCTTAGAATTAGCAAAAGCGAGGTTAGCATTAATATCTTTATCATTAGGAGAAAGGCGATGTGCTCG
Organism: Pedobacter sp.; assembly: GCA_014377665.1. Lineage (GTDB taxonomy): Bacteria > Bacteroidota > Bacteroidia > Sphingobacteriales > Sphingobacteriaceae > Pedobacter. The sequence goes on from JACMPF010000067.1 coordinate 19,254, forward strand.
CTCATAATTCAAAATTGCAGCTGCAATACTGTTAAGTCTGTAATGTGTATTACCTAGATTATAATAAACAGCTGCAGTTTTAACACCAGCAGCTAAAACCTCTTGGTAGGTGTTTGCCGCAGCTTCATAGTTCTTCTGCGTGTATTCCCTATTTGCTTTCGCGAAAAGTAGGTCAACGGGTTCTGCCGCATTGCTACAAAAAGGCAAGGTAAGCAGCGCAATAAGCAAAATTAAGTTACGTCTGTGCATTTTCAATGTCTTTAATAATACGTTTTGCTTTTTCAAGTACCTCTGGTTGTGAAACGCCCGACATCGGTGCATATCGCGCCATTTCGCAGAGGTCTATCGTTTCTTCCACTTCGCTAATGATCGCTAAATCGACTGACCTATTTCGCAATGCTTCAACTATTATTTCCTTGCTTAAATCAGCTGCAGAAATGTTTAATTTATCTGCAAGATACCCGTACAGCCCCTTATAAACTGCTTCGTAAAATACTTTCTTATCCCCGGCGGCCAATTGTTTCTGTGCGTTCGCCATATGCCTGGCCGCAATTCTGCTTGCCTTACGGTTTTTAACAGCCACGGCATCCTTATTGTAATTTCTATACCATGTTCGATAAGCCAGTGCTGCCAAAAATGAAATCGGACCGGCAATGATTAAAAAGAAGAATGCCAATGATCCAAAAAAGCTATCGGACGGTATAGTTAAAGCAGACGAATCGGTTTTAATGTTTCGGATGTCTTTGTCGAGTTCAGGACCATCCTGTTCAGCGCCTTTTGCAAACGAAGTAACATTGGCGGTTGGATCCCCTTTCGCAACCACTAGATCATGCGGCTCGGTGTTTAGCTCCACATATTTTCTAGAAATTGGATTAAAATAAGAGAATTTGAAGGGAGCTAACTTGTAGTTACCGCCATGTCTTGGAATTAGCAGATAAGTGTATTCTCTGCTTCCAGATACACCATCAAGACTTTCTATAAGTTTATCATCAATCTTAGGATCATATTTTTCTAGATCTGTAGCAAGGGTTAACTCGGGTGTTTTCAGTAACTTAAAATTCCCGGTTCCTGAAACCTTGATCTTATAGTTGAGCGCCTCATTTGCCTTCAAAGCATTCTTATCAACCGACGAAGCGACGGCAAAGTTACCCACCGCTCCTTGAAATCCGGCTGGCTTACCTGTTTCAGGAAGCTGCCTCACGTTGATGCTGATTGGCAAACTCTTAATATTGTACTTCACATCCTTAACTGCCCCGCCAAAGAATTGCTCCATGGGATCGTTGGATGGCACCTGCTGCCTTACCACAAACGTCATTGCCAAGGGGTCCAATGCAAGCTTCCCGAACCTTTCCGGAAACAAAATCACCTTCTTCAACACGGCAACATTATATCTTGCGCCATTAAAAATCTCGGTTGTCCAATCTACATTTTGAGTATTGATCTTTATCTCCTGACTCCAGAAACCATTGAAATCTGGAAGCTTATCCAGCGCATTATCAACGATGTCAATATTTGTGTACAGCTTATAAGTAACTGCAAGCTGTTCACCCTGAAATACGCTTTTTTTATCACTAACTGCCCTGATAAAAAGTCGTTTACTGATATCGAAAGAAGCATCAGAATTTGATACATCGGCGGTGGCAGGCCCTCCCCGAGAGCTATTCTGACCAGCAGGCGACCCTTTAACGACCGTTATTTTTATGGCATTAGAACGGTATTGCTTTCCATCAACCACCGCTACAGCTCCAGGTATCGTATATACCCCTTCATTTATACCCACAAGGTCATAGCCTAGCGACATGCTAACTGTGGTGGCCCCATTAATGGAAGTCATACTCGAAGACTGATTAGGTCCCCCTACTACTTGAAAACCTTCAAATGCTGGCGGCCCGAAGCGTTGCAAATTTCCATTAACGGCAAAAGTCACTTCAAAAACTTCTCCCACGGCCACTTTAGTCCTGCTTGCCGAGGCAGTAAAAGTAATGTCAGCTGCTAAAAGCGGCCTAGAAAACAGCAGCAGCGATAAAAGTATTGTGATATTCCTAAGATTCATTGTCGATCAAACCTACCAATCTTTTACGATACGACCTTTAACGCCCTTTGCTTTTTTATTTTTAAGCTTATCCTGCGTCTTTTTCTCTTCCTGATTTAAGGCCTCCAGCATTCGCTCTGCCTCTTCTTTAGATAACTTATCGGGCTGGGGCTGTTCGCCTTTCCCATCCTTTTTATCCTGATCCTTTTTATCCTGATCTTGCTTGTCCTTATCCTTCTTGTCTTTGTCTTTCTGATCTTTGTTTTGATCCTGCTTATCTTTGTCCTTTTGATCTTTCTTATCCTTATTCTTGTCGTCTTTCTTCTTATCGTCCTTTTTCTGCTGTTGCTGCTGCTTCAGCTTTTCTTGAGCGTAGGCGAGATTGTACCTGGTTTGATCGTCTTTCGGATTATTGATCAAAGACTTCTTATAAGCAGCAACACTTTCTTCTAATTTATTAGATTCCAGTAGCGAATTCCCAAGATTATGGTACGCCTGCGCTTTTACTCCTTTATCGGTAGAAGAATTTGCTATATCGGTAAACTTTTTACCAGCATCTTCTAACTTCTTCTGCTTGTATAAAGCATCTCCAAGGTTAAAATTACCAGCAACGGATTGTTGAGACTTGGCAACTGATTTCCGGTAACTCGCCTCTGCTTCCTTATACTTCTTCTGTTCATACAGCTTATTGCCATCATGAATGTCCTTTTTTTCTTTCTGCGCGAACAGAAAAGAACCCTGAAATGCAATAAAAATTATTATGATCAATACCCTCATGACTCCCTTACTTCAAATAAATTCAATGCACTTAATTTCAAATTTTTCCTGTTAGATATAAAAAACTCTACTAACAACAAGATCAATGTAATCCCTATAAAAAACTGGAACCTATCTTCATAGTTTTTAAACATACGGCTGTCGTAGGTCTTCTTTTGCATCTTATTTACCTGATCCAATACGATATTCAGGCCGCTATTCGCATTTGTTGCCCTTACATAAGCGCCGTTACCTGCAGCAGCAACCTCCTTACACATCTCTTCATTTAACTTGCTCAGCACGACTTTGCCATTCTCATCCTTCCTAAAGCCTACCGGATTTCCATTTTGGTAAATCGGCATCTCTGCGCCTTCCGGGGTACCTAATCCAATAACATGGATCGCTACATCTTTAGAACTAGCTGCTTTGGCCGCACTTACCGCATCATCTTCATGGTTTTCACCATCCGTCATCAAAATCATTGCCTTGCTCGTACCGTTCACCAGGTCAAAGGATTTCATTCCCATTTCGATTGCAGCGCCGATGGCAGTTCCCTGAGTGGGTACAATATCGGTGCTGATATTGTTTAGAAACAGTTTGGCAGCCGAGTAATCGGTTGTAATCGGAAGCTGAACATAAGCCTCTCCGGCGAAAATAATAATTCCCACGCGATCATTATGCAGGTTATCCAGAAGCTGCGATATTGCCCGCTTAGCGTTCTCGAGCCTGTTTGGCGATAAATCACCCGCCAACATACTGTTAGAAACATCCAGCAATATCATTAAATCTGATCCGCTTCGTTTTGCTTCCTCTGTTTTTGTGCCTATCTGTGGGTTTGCCGCTGCTAGAATCAGCGAAGCAAAAGACACCAAAAATATCCAAAACTTAATTTTCGGCCTGCTAAAAGAAACCTCCGGGATCACTTGCTTAACGGTCTTGTGATCGCCAAAGGCCTTTAGCACTTTCCGCTGCCATCGTTTAACCAGTAAAAATACCAGGATCATCACTGGCAACAATGCCAATGCCCATAATAACTGTATGTGTTCAAAACGTAACATAATATTAACTTAAGGCTCCTTTAAATAGGGTGTTTCTCAATGCAAATTCTATAAGCAAGAGCAATAGTGCAATCAGCACAAATGGCAAGAACCGCTCGGTTTTTTTGTGGTATTCAGTCACAGCAATCTTTGCTTTCTCCAGCTTATCAATTTGTTGATATATCTCTTTCAATTTATCGTTGTTAGTCGCTCTAAAGTATTTACCACCAGTAACCTTAGCAATACCGGTCAATGTTGTCTCGTCAATCGTAACCGGTACTTGTTGGTATTGAATGCCTTGATCAGTCCTAACCGGATACGGTGCCATACCTTTAGTTCCAACACCCACTGTGTACACGCGAATGTTCATCTTTTTTGCAATTTCCGCAGCTGTCAATGGAGGTATCGAACCTCCCGTATTTGAACCATCTGTCAAAAGGATGACTACTTTACTCTTCGCCTCACTGTTTTTCAAACGGTTAACAGCTGTCGCAAGTCCCATTCCAATCGCCGTTCCATCCTCAATCATCCCGTTGTTCACGTCCTTAAAAAGATTGATCAACACATCGTGGTCAATGGTAAGCGGACATTGGGTAAAGCTTTCTCCGCTAAAAATAACTAGTCCGATCCTATCATCAGGACGGTCTTTGATAAAGTCTATCGCGATACTTTTACTTGCTTCGAGCCTATTGGGCTTTAAATCTTCTGCCAGCATACTTCCTGAAATATCAGTCGCAATCACGATGTCGATACCCTCAGTAGTCGAGTTCTGCCAGCTTAAGGCCGATTGCGGTCTTGCCATCGCGATCACTGAAAATACCAAAGCCAACACTCGAAAAAAGATCCCATAATGTCTTAAAACCCTATAACTCGATTTTACTTTCATAAAACCAGAGACGGTAGACATCCTCAAGGTTCCCTGCAGTGTCTTATTCTTCCAGATATACCAGCCAATCATCAAGGGCACAAATAAAAGGAGCCAAAAGAAGACTGGATTGGCAAACTCAATTCCTTTAAATAGGTTCATCTTTCTGCGCTGTATCTTTAGGTGATTGAATTATTGCTCCTGCCGCGCCAACAAAGGCAATGGCATTGTCCATACTCTGTTCATTATCAGTACTTAATGGTTTTTTCTTAGCAAACTTAACCAAGTCTGCCAGCATTAAAATTTGTCTTAAACGGCTCCTATCGGCTTCTTCGATTGCCAAATGCCTCAAACCCGAGAAAATCTCGTCAGACGTTTGCTCCATTGCTCTGATTTTATACCGCTTTTCTAAAAACTCTCTGATGATATCGGTGAGTTCGCTATGGTATTGTTTTACCTCATCATGCTGCCAAAGTTCTTTGTCTCTTAATGCGGTCAACTTATTCAAGGCCCGAATATGCGGAGGAATAAAAGGCGTTACTTCTACTACAACAGGCTCCGCTTTTTTTCTTTTCTTGAAATAGAACCAAACACCGATCAACACGATGATCAGCAATAAACCCAATAGTACCTTCACAGAGTTATCCCTCAGCCAGTCCATAAAACTGTATTTAACAGCGAGTGGTTGCTTTATGTCATAAATAGCCTTAGTGGTATCCACTTTTACAGCTTCTACTTGTAAAGGAATAGGATCAGTTTTTAAAGTCGATCCATTTGCAGTAAAAGTAAAAGCCGGTATGGACTGCACACCCGAGTCGAAAGCGGTAATGGTATATGCCTGGGTGATTGTCCATCTTCCGGATTGGTCTTTTAAGGTGTCCAACTTTCCCATGCCCACAATCTGAACTTTGGAAGAAAGCGTATCTGTCAAAGCGGGGAAAGTCACCTTTCCATTGGCTGGTAAATTCGCAGATAACCTCAACACAGTCTGATCCCCCAACAGGATAGTCGGCTTATCAAGCTTAGATGATACGGTTACATCCTGAGCTTTAACAGCAAAACTAACACCAGTAAAGGCAAATAGTAAACACCAGTTTAAATATCCTTTCATACTTATCGCTTCGCTCCTCTTTTCTTAAATAACGTCATCAATGGCTTTACGTAAGACTGGTGCGTACCTATTTTGGTGAAATCGACGCCCGACCTTTTAAAAAGATCTTCCAGCCTACCGTTACGTTCAAGGGCGGCACGTTTAAACTCAAAACGCACTTCCATATCGCTGGTATTTACCCAGGCCGTTTGTCCGGTTTCTTCATCCTTAATAGGGATCAAACCCAAATTAGGGAATTCCTCTTCATGCAAATCATATAACCTCAGGGCCACCAAATCATGTTTTCTATTGGCAATCTTCAGCTCGTTTTCGAAGCTGCTGCTCATAAAATCTGAAATCAGAAACGAAGTACATCGTTTTTTGATTGCCCCGGTGAAGAACCTTAAAGCCTCAGCAACATTGGTTCCTTTATGTTTAGGTTCAAAATTGATCAGCTCTCTAATGATCATCAAAATATGGCTTCTACCCTTCTTTGGCGGGATAAACTTTTCCACCTGATCGCTAAAGAATAAGATGCCTACCTTATCGTTATTCTGAATGGCCGAAAAGGCTAATACCGCACAAATTTCAGTTGCCAATTCCTGCTTCAACTGCGTCTGTGTACCGAAGTTTTTAGACCCGCTCACATCGACAAGCAACATGACAGTCATCTCGCGCTCCTCATCAAAGACCTTCACATAGGGATGGTTAAAACGAGCGGTAACATTCCAGTCTATCGTTCTGATCTCATCACCCACTTGATATTCCCGAACCTCAGAAAAAGCCATACCACGGCCTTTAAACGCGGATTGATATTCCCCGGAAAATATCTGGTTACTCAATCCCCGAGATTTGATTTCGATCTTTCTAACCTTTTTTAAGAGATCTTTGGTATCCATAAGTTATGGTACTTCAACTGCATTTAATATTCCAGTGATGATATGCTCAGCCGTAACGTTTTCGGCCTCGGCCTCATA
>JACMPF010000068.1 GCA_014377665.1 Pedobacter sp.
CCAGAGCCTGAAATACCAAATCCGATTGCACCCGCGCCCAGTGCCAATTGCCGCAAGACATAAAAATCAGGAATCAGGATGGCGCGCGTAGGTTCTACCAGCACATCTGTCATACTACGTCCAATCAGGTCATAATCCTTCATAAACAGACCACTTACCAAGCCTGCTACGTTTCCCCATTGGGTTACGGCATCTTTCAATAATACTTTTGAGCGAATCATTTGCCGGGCGTCTTTTGTTGGCACGTCTACTTCAGGATAGACAATTGCAGCATGCATATCTTCAGGATGGGGCAGACTAATAATATCTAAAGGTTCATAGCTTCTGATCAGCACAAAACCACCCATTAGTGCTGGCGCAACATTATCTGCATGTCCATAACCACAGGCCAACTCCTCCCCTTTCATTGCAAAAGGAACTAGCTCCTGATTAGTAAGGAGATTATCAAATAGTGAGTTGACGGCAAATAAACCAGCGACAGTACTTGCAGAGCTGGAACCGAGGCCACTCCCTATAGGCATTTTTTTATGAAGTTCGATATCAAGCCCAAAATCCGGTTTACCGATGTGGTTCAGGTAATGTTGAACACTGGCACTCACGGTATTCTTTTCTGGACTTAGCGGAAGTTTACCTCCGTCACCGGTGATCTTTGAAATTATGATGCCTTTGGTTTCTGTAAGGCGCATCACTACTTCATCGCCCGGTGAATTTACAGCAAAGCCTAAAACATCATAGCCGCAAACAACGTTGGCAACAGTTGCAGGGGCAAAAACTTTAATTGAGTTTCTCATTTGAATATTATCTTTTACCTACGTTGATGATGTCGGCAAATACGCCGGCTGCAGTAACTTCTGCGCCTGCCCCAGGGCCTTTTACGACTAATGGTCGGTCCTTATATCGGTTTGTAGTGAATGAAATGATGTTATCGCTTCCAGAAAGTGTAAAGAATGGATGGTTCTGGTCTACCATCTGAAGGGTAATAGAAACTTTACCATTTTCCATTTTACCGATGTAACGCAATACCTTTTTATCCGCTGCCGCGGTGTTTTTCAAATTCTCAAAGTAATCAGTGTTGTTCTCCAATTCTTTGTAGAAATCTGCAACAGTATCTGCTGCCATGCAGGACGGGGGAAGCATATTTTGTAATTCAATATCTTTTTCTTCCAGGGGATACCCTGCATCGCGGGCAAGTATGAGCATTTTACGCATGAAATCCTTTCCGTTTAAGTCGTCTCTCGGATCTGGTTCCGTATACCCTTTATCTTGCGCTTCTTTAACTACCTCGTGAAAGAGTACGCCTTCTTTATAATTATTAAAAATATAAGATATTGTTCCGGATAGGATTGCTTCAATTCTGGAGATCTTATCTCCACTGAGCATCAAATCTCTTAACGTACGGATAATTGGTAATCCAGCTCCAACGTTCGTTTCGTAAAAGAAATCAACACCATATGTTCTTGCTGCTTGTTTAAACGCAGCATATTGTTCATATTCCGCAGAGTTACCGATCTTGTTGCAGGTAACCACAGATATACTCGACTGCAGGATGTCCAGATAAAAATCTACCGGATTCTGACTAGCTGTATTGTCCACAAAGACGCAATTAGGTAAGTTCATGGCCCTCATTTTTTTAATAAAATCAGGCAAACTTGCGGCCATATCCTGCTCAATTAACTCTTGTTCCCAGTTGTTCAAGTTAATTCCATTTGGATTGAGCAACATTTTCCTGGTATTACTGATGCCCATGACTTTAACCTGCAAATCATTGTTATCCGCAAGAAAAGACATCTGATTTTCCAGTTGCTGGAATAATGTTTTACCGATGTTACCTGTTCCAAGGCAAAACACATGCAATGTTTTCTTAAGGTCAGCGTAAAAAGCATCGTGGACAGCATTAACTGCTTTGGAAAGATCTGCCTTTGAAATGATTACAGAGATATTATACTCTGAAGACCCTTGAGCAATGGCTCTAACGTTAACTCCATTACGACCTAAGGCATTGAAAAGTTTGCCAGACATACCGGGCGTGCGTTTCATGTTTTCTCCTACAATGGCCAAAATAGAAAGGCCGTTTTCTACCTCTGGATATTCTAGTTTTTTTGCCTGCAGTTCCAATTCAAATTCCTTATTGATCAAGCTAAGGGCTTTCAATGAATCTGCCGGTTTAACCGCGAAAGTAATGCTATGTTCTGAAGAAGATTGTGTAATCAATACGATGTTGATCTGCTCTCGAGAAAGCAGAGAGAATAAACGTCCACTAAAACCGGCTTTACCAACCATACCACTACCAGAAAGGTTTAGAATACTAATTTCATCAATGGAAGAAATCCCTTTTATCGGCAAGCTAGAAGGACTTACGCCATGCCTGATGTAAGTACCCGGAAAGTCGACGTTGAAAGTATTCTTGATCACAATAGGAATTCTTTTTAAAAACGCGGGGATCATTGTTGGTGGATAAATCACTTTTGCACCAAAATAAGAAAGCTCCATTGCTTCTGTATAGCTGAGTTCTGGAAGCGAGAAGGCTTTATTTACAATACGTGGATCTGCTGTAAGCATACCATCTACATCGGTCCAGATTTGAATTTCCTCAGCATTCAATGCGGCACCCCATATGGCGGCAGTGTAATCGCTACCCCCGCGACCTAAGGTGGTCACGCGACCCTCGTCATTACTGGATATAAAACCGGTAACGAACAACAATTTGCCGCTATTGGAAGTATAGAAATCCTTAATTAGCATTTCAGAAAGGTTGGTATTGACCTTAGCTTGTCCGAAGTTGTTATCTGTTTTTATCAGCTCAGATGCGTCAACGTAGATAGCATCTGGGTACTGTTGTTTAGCAATATGGCTAATCATTGCTGTTGAGCAACGCTCACCATAGCTCAAGATCAAGTCTTTAGTTTGGGGGCTTAATTCCCTCAGATTGTACACAGATTGAAGAATGTCTTCTAATTCGTTAAAAAAGATCTTCAGTTTGGTAAGTACTGGATTTTGTGCAGAAGCAGGTAACAGGGCTCGGATAACTTTGAAATGTTTTTCTTCTACTTCTTTAAGATTAGTACTGTATTCTTGCAGGTTCATGGCATTCTCTGCCATTTCAAGAAGCTTATTAGTGACGCCACTCATTGCAGACAATACGACTATCGGATACTCCGATTGAGCATTTGGCTTTAATAAGGCGATCAAAGCATTTATGCCTTCTTGCGAACCAACTGATGTACCTCCAAATTTTAAAATATTCATAATATTGGGTTATAAAAAAAGCGCCTTCCCTTTTTACAGGAAGGCGCTCTTATGGTGTTTATCTTTTTCAGTTACCACATCAGCTTGCCTTCCTCCGACTAATCCCGGTGGTGGTGATAATGGTGGTAATTGTTGAGTTGTTATACATTGTATTTTTTACACTAACTGTGCTGTGGCGTAAAGTAAAGTTATATTATTCTAATAAGCAAATGATTATTAAAATATTTAATTCAGTTGCTGAATTCTTACCTTTGCCCATTATATGCAAGGATTAGTTATTAAATCGACAGGCAGCTGGTACAATGTACATGGTGCAGATGGCAACAATTATGATTGCAGGATCAAAGGTAAATTTAGGATACAAGGGATTCAAACTACTAATCCAATTGCAGTTGGCGACATAGTGGAGTTTGAAATGGAGCCGAATTCTGACAAGGGGGTAATATTTAAACTCCATGAAAGAAAGAATTACATCATCAGGAAATCTATCAATTTATCTAAGCAGGCGCAGATCATTGCCGCCAATATGGATCAGGCGTTTTTGGTAGTTACGCTCGCTTCACCGAGAACCTCATTGGGCTTTATAGACCGTTTTTTGGCAACAGCTGAAGCATATAGCATTCCAGCGGTATTAATCTTTAATAAACTAGATCTTTTCCATAAAGAAGGGTTGTCAATACTTGACGAGTATAAAAATATTTATGAGAATCTAGACTATCCATGTTATTCTGTTTCTGCTCTTGCAGGAACGAACATATCATTGGTTGAATCCTTGCTAAAGGATAAAACTACCCTATTTTCCGGGCATTCAGGAGTTGGAAAATCTAGTCTGATCAACGCTTTACTTCCTGGTCGGTCTATCAAAACTGGCGATGTCTCGGAGGCAACCGACAAAGGGCAGCATACGACGACCTTTGCGGAGATGCACACCTTGCCATTTGGCGGTTATCTTATTGATACGCCTGGTATTCGTGAACTGGGAATCTTCGACATCAGACCTGAAGAACTGAGCCATTATTTCAGAGAGATGCGCGCATTAATTAATGAATGTAGGTTTAACAATTGTAGGCACGTAAATGAGCCAGGTTGCGCTGTCGTGGAAGCTGTACAGAATGGAGAGATTGAAATCAGCCGCTACGAAAGCTACCTTAGCATCTTTCATGGCAACGAAACGAGAGCATAAATTTTAAGCATAAGGTAAAGATGCGGGCAGTTATACAAAGGGTTACGGAAGCAAGTTGCATTGTGGAAGGTAGAGTTACAGGTAATATCGGCCTTGGGCTATTGGTACTTCTTGGCATAGAAGATGCCGATACTCTGGAGGACCTGGAATGGCTTGCTGGCAAAATACATGGCATTCGTATTTTTGGTGATGAAAATAACCTGATGAATAAAGCACTATCGGACGTAGATGGGGGCATTTTGTTAATTAGTCAATTCACCTTGTACGCAGCTACAAAAAAAGGCAACAGGCCTGGATTCATAAGAGCAGCAAGACCAGAAAAAGCAATAAAAATGTACGAAGGGATGATTGAACGTTTGTCATCACTGCTTGGGAAAAAAGTAGAGACCGGTATTTTCGGGGCAGACATGAAAGTTTCCTTATTAAACGACGGTCCTGTAACAATCATCATTGACACCAAAAACAAGGAGTAAAATACCATGACTATTAAAGAAGCTCAGGAAACTGTAGACCAGTGGATAAGTACAACTGGCGTACGTTATTTCAACGAATTGACTAATACGGCACTCTTAATGGAAGAAGTTGGCGAGGTAGCAAGAATCATGTCCAGAAAATACGGAGAGCAATCCTTTAAAAAAAGTGATGAGGCTGTGGATTTGGGAGACGAAATGGCCGACGTATTATTTGTATTGATCTGCCTTGCTAACCAAACAGGTATAGACCTGACCAGCTCACTTGAGAAGAATCTGGTCAAGAAAAATATACGTGATTCGGACCGTCACAAAAACAATCCTAAGTTAAAATAGCTTTTACAGTGCTGCTTTAATCCTTAGGGCAGCCTCTTCTAATTCTTCGTTTGAAGGAGAAAGTTTAGGTCTGCTGAAGTTCATGTCATTCACTTCGTTCATAGGAATTAAGTGAATATGCACATGAGGGACTTCTAAACCAATTACGGCTACACCTATCTTTTTACAAGGGAAAGAGTCTTTTAGTCCTTTCGCAACGATTTTAGCAAATAGTGTGAGTCCGAAATAACTTTCTTCATCCATATCAAAGATGTAATCAATTTCCTTTTTAGGAATTACTAATACGTGTCCCATCACCAATGGATTAACATCCAGGAAGGCAAGAAATTCAGTAGTCTCTGCTACGATATGAGCTGGGAGTTCTCCGTTAACAATCTTGGAAAAAATGGTAGACATGTCTTATAAATTATCTGGTTATTTCTAAAATTTCAAACTCAATTTTCCCAGCAGGAACTTGTATCTCCGTTTTGTCACCTACCGATTTGCCTAACAAACCTTGGGCTATTGGCGATTTCACAGAGATCTTACCTGTTTTAAGATCAGCCTCTGATTCCGCCACCAGTTGGTAAGACATGGTTGTGCCATTCTTAATATTTTTAATCTTTACGATGGAAAGAGCAAGCACTTTGGACAAGTCCAATTTTGACTCATCTATTAATCTTGCTGTAGAAAGTGTATTTCCCAACTTTGCTATTTTCGCCTCGTGTAAGCCTTGCGCTTCTTTAGCCGCATCGTACTCTGCATTCTCAGAAAGATCACCTTTATCTCTAGCTTCAGCTATCGCTTTAGATATTTGCTGTCTGCCTGTGGTCTTCATTTGATGAATCTCTGCTTTTAGTTTATCTAAACCATCTTGGGTATAATATGTTACCTCTGTCATAGCTATTTTTGTTATTGTTAATTCCTATAAAAAGCAAACAAGACTACATCGGCTATTTCGCCTACATAGTCTTGTTTCAATTAAAACGAAGATAATATGGCTATACCACAAAAGCAAATTAAAGCAGAAAATTGTATCTGGACTCTAAACACGACCCTACATTGATCCCTTATCTTAGGTGTATTCAACTAGTATATAGTACTTAATTTGGATGCGAGAACTTCAGATATTTTACGATAGGAGTCAAAGGTCCAGCCTCCAACATGAGGAGTAAGGATCACATTCTTAGCTTTGATTAGATCAGCGTACCACTCTTGTTCTGCAAGTATAGGAAACTTTTCAACTTCTAATACATCTAACGCAGCTCCAAGGATTTTTTTCTGATCTATGGCCTTTAAAATAGCTCTTGTGTTAACAATTTCTCCACGAGCTGTATTGATGAAAAAAAAAGGCTTCCGAAAATGGAATAAATACTCTTCATTGACCATTTGTCTGGTCTCAGAAGTCAAGGGAACATGAAGGCTAAGTGCGTCGCTTTGTCTTACAATTTCTTCCATGCTAACCTCCTTTGCAAATTCATCGGAAAAACCTGTCTTATATTTGTCGTACGCAATCACATTTACTTCAAAGCCCTTCAGTTTTTTTGCAAAACTCTTACCCATAAAACCATAACCGATTATCGCCACGGTTTTGCCTTTCAATTCGTAGCCTCGATTAGCTTCCCTATTCCATATACCGTTTCTGATCTGCTGATCTGCGTTCGGTAAATTATTCATTAAAGACAGCAGTAAGCCCGTTGCATGTTCACCCACGGCATCCATGTTTCCTTCAGGAGCGTTAAGCAATTTTATATTTCTTACTTTGGCTACAACTTCATCGATGTTATCCAGGCCGGCACCAGCTCTGGCCACAAACTCAAGATTTAAAGCTGCGTCAAAGAACTCCTTATCCAGTCTGAATTTCGCCCGAACAGCGATGCCAATATAATCTTTAATCACTTCAAAGATCTCATCTTTAGTAATTTGGGGGCGGTCATCAACCTCGAAGCCTAATATTTCTGCTTGTTCTTTGAAATAAGGATGAAGGTCGTCGACTATCAAAATCTTTTTTGTCATGGTTTATACGCTGTAACTAAAATTAATTTTGTACTAAACAAATGCGGAATAAAGGCTAGAGTTGCATGAGTGATGTTAAATGCTGGGTTAAGGAAATAAAGTCTCTAACACTCAACTGTTCTGCACGTTTATCAAAGAAAACATGGTCGTCCATTTTGTCTTTCGGCACTACTCCTGAAAGTGCATTACGCAACGTTTTTCGCCTTTGATTGAACCCTGCTTTTACGATTCTCCAAAACAACTTCTCATCACATGGCAAAGTTTCCACATCATTTCTGCTCAACCTGATTACACCAGAATTCACTTTAGGCGGGGGATTAAACGTCCCTGGCTTTACAGAAAACAGATACTCTATGTTGTAATATGCTTGTATAAGTACACTCAAGATTCCATAATCTTTTGTTCCCTCTTTAGAAGCACAACGCTCGGCAACTTCCTTTTGAAACATACCAACCATCTCTACCACGCTCTCTCTATTTTCCAATATTTTGAATAGGATCTGAGAGGAGATATTATAAGGGAAGTTTCCTATGATGGCATATTTACCGGGGAAGATCTCTGATAGGTTGAGTTTTAAAAAGTCTCCGTTGATCAGTCTCTTACCAAGCTGAGGATATTTTTCTTGAAGGAAATGATAGGACTCGACATCAATGTCTATCAGGTAAGTTTCCAGGTCTGTACGCTCAAGAAGAATGTCTGACAAAATTCCCATCCCTGGTCCAACTTCTAGAACCTGCGTATACTGATCGGTATGAACAAGGCCATTGACAATTTTTGCGGCAATCTTTTTATCAGTTAAAAAATGTTGCCCAAGATGTTTTTTCGCCTTTACCAAACTCATAGCCAGAAGTGTTAAAAGCTGCAAAATAACTAAAGTTTTATCAGTATCGGCCTAACATTAGGTTGAAATTCTGTAATTTGCACCATATTTCTATTTGGACATGAGTGATAAAATTAAAATCGGAATTAGCATTGGCGATGTAAACGGCATCGGATTAGAAGTGATCATGAAGTCGCTAGCGGAACTGCAAATTCTTGATTATTGTACCCCAATAGTTTACGGACATACCAAGGTTGCATCCTATCATAGAAAGGCACTTGGGATGGGTGATTTTGTTTACAACGTGATCAGCAGTCCGGAAACGGCTAACCCCAAAAAGGTCAATATGATCAACTGCTGGGAGGAAGATGTAAAGATCGATCTTGGTGTTGCCAATGAAATAGGCGGTAAATATGCGTTGGCCTCTCTTGAAAAGGCCACTGATGACCTTGTTAGTGGAGCGATTGACGCATTAGTTACGGCGCCTATCAATAAACATAATATACAATCAGCAACATTCAATTTTCCAGGGCACACTGAATATCTTCAGGAACGTAGTGGAAGTAAAGATGTTTTGATGTTCTTGTTAAGTGAAGATTTGCGTGTTGGCGTAGTCACCGGTCATATTCCATTGACAAGCGTAGCCCAAAGCATCACGAAAGACAAGATTATGAAGAAGTTGGTTTTGATGAATGAAAGCTTGAAAAAGGATTTCTGGATTGAGAAACCGAAGATTGCTGTTTTGGGGTTAAATCCACATGCGGGAGACAGTGGACTTCTGGGATCAGAAGAGGAACAGGTTATTATTCCTGCAATACAGGAGGCTTTCGATAAAGGAATCATTTGTTTCGGACCATACCCTGCGGATGGTTTCTTTGGAAAGGGGAGCTTCAAGCAGTTCGATGCGGTGTTAGCAATGTATCATGACCAAGGTTTGATACCATTTAAAACGCTGGCTTTTAGCACAGGCGTAAATTACACTGCAGGACTGAAGTTTGTACGCACCTCTCCGGATCATGGAACGGGCTATGATATTGCCGGCAAGAATGAAGCTGATCCAACTTCATTCATTGAAGCTATATTTTCTGCAATTCATATTGTGAAACGCAGAAGAGAACAGGAAGAACTTTTGAAGAATCAGCTTCGTAGTGGAGGTAAACTTGTCGAAACTGCTTTTGATTTAAAAGACGATGCAAATTAGACTACAAAACTATTTGCACTAAATGAAATTAATTCTTACATTTGCGGGCTAAAATTTTGTTATCATTGAGACCATTAAAGCAATTTTCGATCCCCTTTACAGGCTTAAAAATTGGCAAACATCAGTTTGACTTTGAGATTGATAACAGCTTTTTTGATGCTTATGATTACTCTTTAGTAAAAAAAGGAGAATTAAAAGTAGAAGTTGAATTAGACAAGCAGGAAACCATGCTGATCTTACAGTTCCAGATAAACGGGACTATAGTTATGGATTGTGATAAATGTTTGGCTGAATTTAATGCACCAATAAGTATCCACGAAAGGCAGATTGTAAAGTTTGCTGAAGATGACTTGGAAAGTGATGACTTGGAAATCATCATGCTCAATAAAAAAGAAAGTGAGCTTGACATTGCTGACTTGATTTATGAGTTCATCACCGTAGGGGTTCCTTATATTAAAATATGTGAGCAGAATGGCGATGGCCAGAAATGCGACCAGGAGATGATTGCAAAACTGGAAAGCTTCGCGGTCGGATCTCATAGTGAAGAAGAAGAAAAACAAGATGAGGATCCACGTTGGTCAGCATTAAAAAAATTAAAATAATAATTAAATAAATCAGCAATGGCACATCCAAAACGCAAGATTTCTAAAAGCAGAAGAGATAAAAGAAGAACTCACTACAAAGCAGAAACTCCTTCTTTATCTACTTGTCAAACAACAGGAGCAATACACACTCCTCACCGCGCATACAACGTTGATGGTAGCTTGTACTACAACGGTAAATTGGTTATTGAAAACACCGCGATAGCTTAATTTCTGAAAATAGTTTGTGTTTTCAGTCTCTTAAGCTTTAACTTAGAGACTGAAATAACGGCACTTATTGCCTCATACACAAACTGATTTTTACTATGAAAATAGGTCTCGATATAATGGGTGGAGACTATGCTCCTAAAGCAAATGTTTTAGGAGCGATAGCGGCCCATCCACTGTTATCTCCTGATGAGCGAATTGTGCTTATTGGAGATACAGCTCAAATTAAGCCTTTGCTCGCTGAAAACGGATTTAACTCCGATCACTTTGAATATGTACATACCGAAGAAGTAATCGGTATGGGCGAGCACCCCACCAAGGCCATTGTTCAAAAACCCAATTCAAGTATTTCCGTTGGCTATCAGCTCCTTAAAGAAGGTAAGATTGATTCATTTGCTAGTGCCGGTAACTCTGGCGCTATGCTTGTAGGTGCCGTGTTTAGTGTAAAAACTATTTCAGGCATCATCCGCCCATGTCTTTCTACTTTTTTACCAAAATTAAGCGGCGGCGTGGGATTGATGGTTGATGTTGGTGCGAATGCAGATTGCAAACCAGATGTCTTGCTTCAATTTGGCGTATTGGGCAGCATATACGCAGAAAATGTAATGGGCATACCAAATCCAAAAGTGGCCTTGATCAATATTGGAGAGGAAGATGAAAAAGGCAATATGTTAAGTCTTGCGACCTTTCCATTAATGAAAGACACAGAACTGTTTAACTTTGTAGGTAATGTAGAAGGAAGAGACCTGTTTAACGAAAAGGCAGATGTGATAGTTTGCGATGGGTTTACGGGCAATATTATGCTTAAGCTGGCTGAATCGTTTTACGTACTCACTAAAAAGAGAGGTCTTAAAGATGAGTTTTTCGATCGCTTTAATTATGAGAACTACGGTGGTAGTCCAGTTCTTGGTGTAAATGCTCCAGTAGTTATAGGGCATGGAATATCAAGCCCTACTGCTATTAAAAATATGATTATGCAGTCTAGAGACATGATTATCAATGGCTTAGTAGAAAAAATACAGGCTGCATTTAACAATTAAAAAGAAATGAGTAAAATTCACGCTGCGATTACGGCTGTTAATGGCTACGTACCGGACTACATTCTGACTAACAAAGAATTGGAGTCTATTGTAGACACGACAGACGAGTGGATCACCTCCAGAACCGGAATTAAAGAGCGAAGGATACTAAAGGGAGAAGGTCTAGGAACTTCTTACATGGCGGTTCATGCCGTTAATGGCCTATTGAAAAAGCGTGGAATCGGAGCCGAAGAGATTGAATTGATCATTTTTTGCACAACAACGCCCGACTTACCCTTCCCTGCTTCTGCCAATATTCTTGCTGATAAAATTGGAGCGAAAAATGCTTGGGGATTTGATTTACAAGCTGCTTGTTCAGGTTTTATTTATGGTATGTCCACAGCTACTCAATTTATTGAATCTGGCAAACACAAAAAAATCATAGTTGTTGGGGGAGATAAAATGTCTTCAATTGTCAATTACGAAGATCGCACAACATGCATCATTTTTGGGGATGGTTGCGGTGCCGTATTGCTAGAGCCAAACTATGAAGGAAATGGAGTAATAGATTCTATATTAAAAAGTGATGGCTCCGGCAAACAATTTCTTCATCAGAAAGCTGGCGGATCGTCCCGTCCTGCCTCTCACGAAACTATTGACAATAACGAACATTTCGTATATCAGGAAGGTCAGGCCGTATTTAAATTTGCAGTGACTAACATGTCTAATGTCGCTGCTGAAATTATGGAGAGAAACCATCTGACATCTGAGGTTGTTACCTGGTTGGTTCCGCATCAGGCAAATAAGCGCATCATTGACGCAACTGCTTCAAGAATGGGTATTGGGCCTGAAAAAGTAATGATAAATATTGAGCGTTACGGCAATACAACAAATGGAACTATTCCTTTATGCCTATGGGAATGGGAGGGTAAATTAAAGAAAGGTGATAACATCATTCTAGCCGCTTTTGGCGGCGGTTTCACCTGGGGATCAGTATACTTAAAATGGGCATATTAATTATAATATCATAAAAAAGCATAACTTAGTTAATTCTAAAAACATATAGTTTTCATAAAATAACACCAAAAAATGGATATTAAACAAATTCAGGAACTTATTAAATTTGTTTCTCGTTCGGGAGTAAATGAAGTTGCTATTGAGCAAGAAAACTTCAAGATCACTATTAAAACAAATCAAGCGCCTACAATAGTTCAGGCTTCTTTACCAGCTCCTGTTGCTACTGTTGCAATACCTGCTGCAGCGCCGCTACCAGTTTCTGTTACAGAAACAAAAAGTACTCAAGCTATTGATGCTGAAGATTCTTCGAAATATATCACCATAAAATCTCCTATGATCGGTACATTTTACCGTTCATCAAGTCCTGATAAACCATTTTTCTTAAATGTGGGAGATGAGGTTTCTGTGGGTAAAGTGGTTTGTATTATTGAGGCAATGAAACTTTTCAATGAGATTGAAAGTGAAGTTTCCGGCAAAGTTGTTAAAATCCTTGTTGATAATGCATCACCAGTGGAATATGATCAGCCTTTATTTTTAGTAGAACCAATGTAAAATAGTTAAGTCTTACACTCAGGAAGACGCTGGTTTGATTGTGTGCCTAAAAAGACTAGCTAAAAGGAAAAATTATGTTTAAGAAAATATTAATTGCCAACAGGGGCGAAATTGCATTGCGTATCATCCGCACCTGTAAAGAAATGGGCATAAAAACGGTAGCAGTTTATTCAACGGCCGATAGAGAAAGCTTACATGTACGCTTTGCTGACGAGGCTGTTTGCATCGGTCCCCCACCAAGTAAGGATTCTTACTTAAGCATTCCAAATATTATCTCTGCAGCTGAACTGACCAATGCAGATGCAATACACCCTGGTTACGGCTTCCTATCGGAGAACGCTAAATTCTCTTCAGTTTGCCGCGATTATGGTATTAAATTCATTGGTGCAACACCTGAACAGATCAATTCAATGGGAGATAAAGCCTCTGCCAAAGAAACGATGAAAATTGCAGGGGTACCAACTATTCCAGGTTCTGAAGGCTTACTTGAAAGCTTTAAAGAAGGAATCAAATTAGCAAATGGAATGGGCTATCCTGTAATTTTAAAAGCAACGGCTGGTGGCGGCGGTCGTGGTATGCGCGTTGTTTGGAAAGATGAAGACTTTGAAAATGCCTGGGATAGCTGTAGACAAGAATCTGGGGCTGCCTTTGGAAATGACGGACTTTATCTCGAAAAATATATTGAAGACCCTAGACATATTGAAATCCAAATCATTGGTGATCAGTATGGAAAAGCTTGCCATTTATCAGAACGTGACTGTTCCATTCAGCGTCGCCATCAAAAATTAGTTGAAGAAGCACCCTCGCCATTCATGACTCCAGAGTTAAGAGAGAAAATGGGTGAAGCTGCCATCAAAGGTGCAATTGCTGTTCAATATGAAGGTGCAGGTACCATTGAATTTTTGGTAGATAAACATAGGAACTTCTATTTTATGGAGATGAATACCAGAATCCAGGTTGAGCATCCGGTTACTGAGGAAGTCATTAATTACGACTTAATCAAGGAGCAAATTAAAGTTGCTTCTGGAGTGCCTATCTCTGGTAAGAATTATCTTCCAAATATGCATGCTATTGAATGTAGAATAAATGCAGAAGACCCGTTTAATAACTTTAGACCTTCACCGGGAAAGATTACCAATTTTCATTCTCCGGGTGGTCATGGTGTGCGTGTAGATACCCACGTATATGCAGGTTATACTATACCTTCAAACTACGATTCAATGATTGCAAAGCTGATTTGTGTTGCCCAAACGAGAGAAGAAGCAATCAGCACTATGGAACGTGCATTGAGTGAATTTGTGATCGAAGGGATTAAAACAACTATACCTTTCCACTTGAAACTGATGAAAGACCCTAACTTCAGAGCAGGGAACTTTACAACCAAATTCATGGAAACTTTTAAATTTTCAGAATAATAAAAATTTTTTATAAGATTTAAAACGTAAATACCATTCTAAATTAAATAGAATGGTATTTTTGTTTCCAAATAACACGCATGAGTGACAATAAAGCTAAGGACCTTATAGGTGCTATAAAAGAAAAAGGCAGAACACTTGAGGCAGAAATGTCGTTCTTCGATCACATAGATGTATTGAGAAAGCATTTGCTTCGCGCTTTAGCGGTAGTGCTGGTATTTACCGCGGGAGCTTTTTATTACACAGATTTCATTTTTAACACGGTGATAATGGGACCAATTAACCCACGTTTCTGGACCTATCGCATGATGTGTAAAATATATGAGCGTTTTCCATCTATTGGAGAGGAATTCTGTATTAAAACAATTGAGGCAAAAATTATCAATACGGAGATGTCGGGGCAATTTACACTCCAGTTAAATGCCTGTGTAATGGCAGGTTTAATTTTAGGGATTCCATATTTGCTTTTTGAGATCTGGCTTTTTATCAAGCCTGCGTTACATGAAAGTGAGCGTAAATCTGCTAGTGGTTTTGTTGCCTTTGCTTCTTTATTATTCTTTACGGGAATCCTTTTTGGGTACTACATCATTTGCCCACTATCTGTAAACTTCTTAATTAACTTCAAAGTAAGTCCGGATATTGAGAATACCTTCACCATTGATTCCTACTTATCCACTGTCATGACGCTAACCCTTGGTTCGGGAATTATCTTCCAGCTGCCGGTAGTTATTTACATATTATCGAAAGTGGGCATTATGACTCCTGCTTTTATGCGTTCCAGCAGAAGATATGCTGCTGTGATTATTTTAATTGTAGCAGCAGTAGTTACACCTACAGCAGATCCATTTACGATGTTAACAGTGGCGCTTCCACTATTCTTATTGTATGAGATAAGCATTTATATTTCAGCAAATATTGAACGAAAGAGAAAAAAATTGCTGGCATCATAAGGCAAAAAATAACTAACCAAAGCTTTACAAAACTTTACACTATTTCTGTTTATTTTTGAAATTATGTCAGTTACACAAAAGATAAAAATTGCTATTGGGTCAGATCATGCTGGCTTCGAGTATAAAGAAATCTTAAAAGCATTTTTAGCGGACACCTATCAGGTAAAAGATTTTGGAACTCATTCATTAGATTCAGTGGATTATCCTGACTTCGCACATCCGGTTGCTTCAGCTGTAGAAACTAATGAATTCAACTTTGGTATTCTAGTTTGCGGGAGTGCAAACGGTGTAGCTATTACAGCTAACAAACATCCGCATATACGTGCTGCTATTTGCTGGTTGGATGAATTAGCAAGCCTTTCGCGGCAACATAATAATGCAAATATCTTATGTGTGCCTGCAAGGTTTGTTTCTGAAGATCTTGCTAAACAAATGACTAACACATTTTTAACCACTGATTTTGAAGGTGGCAGACACGGAAATAGAGTGGATAAAATCGCTTGTTAAAAAACCTTACATATTATTCATGAAAAAACACATAATATACATCGGCCTTGTGGCTCTTTTGAGTTGCACTTCTAGTGCTCAAAACAAAAACGCCATTAAGTTCAGCAAGACTATCACCAAAGATAATGCATACAATCATCTTTCAGTGCTCGCATCAGACGAGTATGAAGGGAGGGAAACTGGAAAGAAAGGTGCATGGATGGCTGCTGATTACATTAGAAATCATTTTAAATCTTTCGGATTGAAAGGGCCTGTAAATGGCAATTACTTCCAAAAAATTGATATGGTTAACTATGACCTCGCACAAATACTTACTGTAGATGGGCAGGCTGCAGAGGTAATCAAAGACTTTTACATTCCAGGTCAAACTGTGGCTAAAGACGGTTTTGCATTTAATACAAATTCAATTCTCTTTGTAGGTTATGGCCTGAATAAGGATGGCTATAACGACTTCGAAGGTCAGAATGTGGCAGGAAAAGTGGTGATGCTATTCAAATCAGGACAACCAATTGGCGCGCCGGCTACCACTCCAGCTACTGTCCGTGCTGATGCAGTAGCCTTGAATGGAAAACTAAAATTCTTAACCGAGAATAAGGCAACGGCAGTCATAGTTGTTGACTTGACGATCGACAATATGTCTCCGAACCTTAAAGCTTATTTAGAATCATCTCCTTTGGTGATGAAAACTCAGGAAAATATCGATAAGATGAAAGCTATTCAGGGACTGGTCACAATAAATATCGGTTCTGTAGTTGCCGAAAAAATATTCTCGGCAGCTGGCACCAGTATTGAGGGCATAAAAAAGAAAATCGCAGACAGCGGAAACCCCGCCTCTCAAGAGATCAAAATAAGTGTAACCGCAAGTGCTCAAAAGGTTGAGAAACCAGTAAGAGCAGAAAATGTGTTGGGCTTCTTAGAAGGTTCTGATCCTAAGCTAAAGAAAGAAGTAGTTGTCGTAACTGGTCACTATGACCATATAGGATTAACCACCAGCGGTGAGGACAAAGTAAACAACGGCGCTGACGATGACGGATCTGGTACAACTGGCGTTCTTATGCTTGCCGAAGCGTTTGCCAAAGCAAAAAAAGCGGGCTACGGTCCAAAAAGGAGTATTCTCTTTATGACTGTAGTTGGTGAAGAAAAAGGTTTACTTGGTTCTGAATGGTATTCTGAACATCCGATATTTCCACTGGAAAATACTATTACAGATTTGAATATAGATATGATTGGTCGCGGAGATAAGGATCATGAAAGTGACAACAACTTCGTTTACATTATTGGTTCTGACATGCTAAGTTCTGATTTGGATAGGATCGGAAAAAAGGCTAACAAAGATTATGTAAATATCAACCTGGATGAGCGATACAATAACAGAACAGATCCTAATCGCTTTTACTATCGTTCAGATCACTATAACTTTGCGAAACATGGCATTCCGGTAATCTTTTATTTTAACGGTGTTCATCCTGAATACCACCAGCCAGGGGATGAAATCGCTAAAATTGACTTCCCTATGCTTGCAAAACGTGCCCAGTTGGTTTATTTCACTGCTTGGGAATTGGCTAACGGGCTTAAACGCCCAATCGTTGATAAAAATGAAGACGGTACACCCAAAAAATAGCATACACCATATTTCTCATAAAACCTGCTATAAAGGCGGTTTTTTTTTAAAAATTCAATCACAAACTTTTAAAGGCTACGTCCTTATTGAATATAAGCGCAAATTTCTCTAAGTTTGAACATGACTAAGATTGCGGAAGAGTTTTTGATAAAGGCAGATGAGAAAGCATTCGATTTAGGACATCGTAAAACGATAAACCACAATATCGGTAAGTATAATAAGGCCGTAGAAATTGGGTTATCCAAATTTGAGAACCTGGAAAATTCTAAGAAAAAAGCGCATGTGATCAAGTGGAGGGTAATGGAGAACCTGGATAAGTTTCTTCCGGAATTTGAAGCGAACTTCCAGAAAAGAGGAGGAAAAGTTATTTGGGCGAATGACGCTGAAGAAGCTCAAAAAGAAATCCTTAATATCATCACCAAAGCGGGAGGCAAGACAGTCATTAAATCAAAGTCAATGACTACTGAAGAGATTCACATCAACGACTTTCTTGAAAAGAACAATATCGAGTCTTTAGAAAGTGATCTGGGCGAGTTCATAGTTCAACTTCTGGGACAACCACCATACCATATTGTAACGCCCGCAATGCACCTGAGTAAGGAAGAAATTGCTAAGCTATTTCACGAAAAATTTGGCACTCCTCTAGATTTTACACCACAACAACTTACACAAAAGGCCCGGGAACTTTTACGTGATAAATATTTGAATGCAGACATTGGAATCAGTGGCGGTAATTTTCTAATCGCAGATACGGGAAGCATTGCACTGACAGAAAATGAAGGGAATGCCAGACTCTGTACAACCTTTCCTAAAATTCATATTGCTATAGTTGGGATTGAAAAAGTCATTCCTTCGATGGCAGATCTTGATTTGTTCTGGCCCCTGCTTGCGAGTCATGGTACTGGACAGAACCTTACCGTATATAATACCATCCTAAGTGGCCCGAAACGTGGTTTAGAAACTGATGGACCTGAAGAAATGTATGTAATTTTGCTCGACAATGGCCGCACTAATCTTCTTGCCCAGAAAGATCAGCGGCAGGGACTCTACTGCATTAGATGTGGGGCCTGCCTGAATGCCTGTCCGGTATATAAAAACATCGGTGGTCATGCTTATAACACTACCTACAGTGGCCCAATTGGTTCTATAATTACCCCCCATCTAAAAGGCATGAAAGATTTCAAGCATTTGAGCTATGCTTCTAGTTTATGCGGAAAGTGCTCAGAAGTATGTCCGGTTAAGATCGATATACATAAAATGCTTTTATTGAATAGAAGGGATGCAGCAGCTAATCACGACAATACTAAGGTTGAAGAAATTGGCTGGAAAATATGGAAATTAGGGATGCTCAAACGCTCAAGAATGGACATGCTAAGTGGCAAGATTAAGAGTTTTTTCCTTAAAAGCATGTTTGCGAAGATCTGGGGCAAATACCGTTCTATGCCGGTTATAGCACCAAAATCATTCTCTAAACTTTGGGAAGAACGCAATAAGAATTCTAAGACAGGTTAGCCCTTCTTCTATTTTATAAACGCCAAACGCTGCTTGGCACGATAATAGAACTGCAAGTTCTTCAACCTAGTGTATGAGAAATCTAAGTCTTCTTTTCCTACTAACTGTATTCTTTTCAAGTTGCCAACAGGGCCCAAAACATCCACAGGCAGAATTACTGAGTCAACAATCTCCAAAAGCGATGAATCCGAGGGAAATTGTTCAGTACGCAGACTCCATTGAAGCCAGCATTGGCGATCTTGATAAAGCTGTAAGCCTAATTTATACTTCTGGAGAAAAATCCTTTCATGTAGAAAAATACAGTATTAATGGCAAACCTATGGTCATCGTTAAGCTGAATAGAAATGAAGGTATTAGTTCATCTACTGAGAAGTACTATTTTAAAAACGATACCTTGGTATTAATAAGACAAGTTGCCTCAAGTAGGAAAAGCTCACATGAAGCTGTTAAAAATCAAAGGATTTTTATAAGGAATAATGTTCCTTTTAAGGAGGATCTCAGATTTGCAGCTAACCAAGAAGATCTTGCAAAGCTACCCTTCCAAGAATTTCGCAATACGAAATTACTATCTACCAATTATGCAGACTCCACTATCGTACTAAATGACGCCCTTGAAGGCTCGAATGCCTTTGAGATGGTGTTCGACCAATACATAGCGGCAGAATCTGGAAGCTATATATTGTTGAAAAGCAAGTTGCCGGGTGGATATACGGCTAATGTTAAAGTGAATGAACGTGACCCTTTTATCGATAGTTTAGAAATGAATCCTTTAGTTTTTAAAGATACTAAACTCAGATTTAAATGGTCTCTTAAAAATAATGAAGCAATTTATGTTCCTGTACTGGTTAAAGTTACTTCAGCTAAGGGATTGAATAGGTAAGTGTTTCCATTGTCAAGACTAACGCAACGATAGCGTTTTCTAAGCCTTTCCCCTTTCGTAAACCTTCGGCCGTCTTTAATCACGAAAGTTGCATTGATTGGTAACTCCTCTAATCTTGATACGTCTTCAGCCTGATCATATTCTTTTAACGCTCGGGATAGCTTTAGATCGGTACAGCTGGCCGCTGATGGATTAGTCAAATAGTTTACAATCGCATGCTGAATATCCATTGGGAATATTTGCTTTTCAATGAAGGGAATCATCATCTTTTTGAAGTTATTCTTCCATTCCTCGCCATGAGGTTTGACTTTATTCTTGTGATCATTCCAAGTAAGCAAATGTGCAAATTCATGAACAGTTGTTACTAGAAAGGCATACATATTAAGGTTATTATTTACCGAAATCTTATGACCAACACCTCTAAATGGATGCCTGTAGTCCCCTAATTTCGTTGCTCTGGATTTGGAAATTTTAAATTCACACTGGAAATAATCTATCCAACGCGCAATAATTGGTGCGGCGTCGACAGGCATATATTGAGCTAAGATATTCTCCTTTTCCACTAACACAAGTTAATGATTTACTTTAAAAGTTGGTAAGCAATTAAGCTCGCAATGTAAGCCAGTGCAGTCATATAAACCAACTGAATAACTGGCCACTTCCATGACTTTGTTTCCCTGTATACAACGGCTACGGTACTCATGCATTGCATAGCAAAAGCATAGAATAACATAAGAGAAAATGCAGTCGCGAAAGTGAAAACCGGCAATCCGGTTTCGGGGTTTACAGCTCCTCTCATTTTGTCTCGAATAGTTGCCACTTCTCCATCATTATCTACACTGTAGATTGTAGCCATAGTGCCCACAAAGGCCTCCCTCGCCGCAAATGAAGTGATTAAAGCAATCCCTATTTTCCAATCGTATCCTAAAGGACGAATACCTGGCTCAATAAAGTGCCCTAAAATACCAGCATAGGAATTTTCAAGCTTCTCAGCTGATTTATCTCGTTCAAGCGTAGTTATCTGGACACTATCTTTCTGAAGTTCAATAGCTGCATATTTCCTATCAATCGCTTCAAATTTATTTGACGGCCCAAAGCTTGCTAGCACCCATAAAATGATTGAGATTGCTATAATCACCTTACCCGCCTCAAAAACAAATGTTTTAGCTTTCTCATAAACGGTGTAAAGTACATTACTCCAACGTGGCATTCTGTAGACGGGTAATTCCATAATAAAGTAGGATCGCTCTTTGGCCTTTATCAAAAATTTCATTACAAATGCAACAGCAACCGCTGCTAAAATACTTATGAGGTACATTCCCATCAAGGTAAGTCCCTGCAAATTTATTATACCCCAGATCATCCTTTCTGGCACAACCAGAGAAATCAAAAGCGTATAAACAGGTAAACGCGCAGAACAGCTCACCAGCGGCGCAACCATTATAGTAATGATCCTGTCCTTCCAGCTTTCAATATTTCTGGCACTCATGATCGATGGAACGGCACAAGCAAGACTACCAATCATCGGCACCACAGACTTTCCACTTAAGCCGAACTTCCTCATTACTTTATCCAGCATGAAGGTTACCCGGGCCATATAACCTGTATCCTCCAAAACGGAAATAAAAGCAAATAATATAGCGATTTGCGGAATGAAAATAATAATTCCACCTAGACCAGCCACGACTCCATCTAACAATAAATCAGTTAGCAAGCCTTTTGGGAGAAACTGATGTCCCATTTCGGCAAGCCATACAAAGGCATATTCAATCATATCCATAGGATACGATGACCAGGAGAAAATGGAATTAAAAATAAAAAATAATAATGCGATAAATATGATGAATCCCCAGAACTTGTTTGTTAGAATAGAATCAAGCCTATCACTAAAAGCAAACTTCTTTTTTGCTCCGGTGTCGGTAACTACGCCAGACAATACCGTACCTAAATATCGATACCTTGCAATAGTTTCCGCTGCCTGTTGCTTAGAAGACTCAAACTCGCAATCTTTTTTTATTTGCTCAAATGCGTTGTGTTGTGATTCAGAAAATAGCTGAAGGTATTCATGCTGATGAAGCACCTGCAATGCAAAATAGTTATTCGTTGTATTTAATTTAGCTTTGGCCAAATCTATTGCATCAGGTGCCAACACACGCAAATCAGCTCCTTCAGCCTGAGTAGCAATCGTACCAGCATAGTTCAATGCTGCTTTTAGTTCTTGGATTCCAAGATTTTTTCTTGCTGATATTGATACAATCTGAACTCCAAGCCTCAAGGCAAGTTTATCGATGTTTATATCGATACCTTCATTCTTCGCCATGTCTGTCATGTTCATGGCCAATACTAAAGGTATTCCTAAATCAGCAACCTGCGTGTACAGCAGTAAGTTTCGCCTTAAATTAGTAGCATCGACCACCAGAACAATAAGATCAGGATGACTGGGATTACTACTATCAGCCAGTATCTGGAAAACAATGCTCTCATCCTTACTCTTTGGATATAAGCTATAAGTCCCGGGAAGATCGATTATTTCAGCTTGTCTATTGTCTGCAAGCCTACAGTAGCCAATCTTTTTGTCAACGGTAATACCAGGAAAGTTTCCTATTTTTTGATTTAAGCCAGTGAGGAGGTTAAAAAGAGTCGATTTACCTGTGTTAGGATTTCCAACAAGTGCAATTTTTATATCCTTAGCCAACTGATTATTGAATTATGATGATTGAAGCTTCGCTTTTACGCAAACAAAGTTGATAGCCTGCAACGCGTATCGCTATAGGGTCTCCCAAAGGAGCAAAGCGCTCAACCTCAACAATCTCTCCTGGCAAGCAACCCATTTCCATCAATTTAACAGACATTTCTAAATCTGTAAAAGCTATAATGGTTCCCGATTCTCCAGGATTTAATTGAGAAAGTTTCATCTCTACACGCGTGTTAGTTAGCGCGCAATTTACCCTTAATTTATAATAAATCCAAATAGAAATAATGGCAATTGGTTACTACCTATTCATTGGATAAGCCTGATAGCTCACCTTAGGGCATTTGCAGCCAGAGTTGAAAATACCACACCCAATCAATGAGCAAACAGATAATACGACTAAAATTAGACTAAGCTTTCTTTTCATGATAATCAGATTTATGTAGTACTATGTAGCTGCAGACAGCCATCATCACCCCAAGCATGTCACAGACGAAATCCCAGGTTTCTGCCGAGCGATATGGAAAGAATTTCCATTGAATCAATTCGATTCCAACACCAATAGAACTGGTGATAAATACAATTTTGAAAATGCTAAAAAAACGAAAATCGTATTTTCCTTTCTCTAAAATCCTTCCGAAAAACAGTAGTACAGTTAACACAAAAAAAAAGCCTAAATGAACAAGCTTATCAAACCCTTCAAAAAAAAATCCTGATCTGGAGGAAGCAGGCATTTTCACACAACAAAGCACCAAAATAACACCCGTCCAGGCAATAGCCCAGCCTTGATACCTTAGCTTTCTCATAAATTTCATTAATTAAGCGCCAACAAGTGCCTTATAAGCATCAGCATCTAAGAGATCATCAATCGAAGAAAGGTCTGCAATTGACACTTTAACCATCCATCCGTCTCCATAGGGATCAGAATTCACAAGCTCAGGCGCATTGTTCAATGCATCATTAACTGACAACACTGTCGCTGTTACGGGCATAAAAAGATCAGAAACAGTTTTTACGGCTTCAACCGTACCAAACACATCATCTTTAGAAACTTCTTCTCCAACAGTGTTAACATCGATATAAACAATATCTCCTAACTCACGCTGTGCAAAATCTGTAATACCAATAACGGCTTCATTACCCTCAACTTTTAACCATTCGTGGTCTTTAGTATATTTTAATTCTGATGGAAAATTCATTTTCTAGCTTTTATTTAATCAAAGGTAATTAATCTGACGCTTTCTACCAATCCTAATTAAGCGTAATTCTTAAACTGAATCCAAAATTACTGAATGAGGTGTTGAATGTTTGCGAAGTATATGGTTTGGTAACGTTCGAATCATAAAATAACCTGATATTAAAGCGTTTATTTAATATATAATCTACACTTGGTCTCAAGGTGATGTTTTTTGCACCTGATGAGATCTCCGCTTCCGTAATATCAGCCCGGTAAATAACTGTCTTATTATCTCTTACTGCTACATCGAGCTTAAAGTCCATATTGTTGTCCATCTTAAGCTGACTGAACCAGCCAAAGGGAAACCGAAATTTCGTAGTACGATAACCGACTCCAAAGACCATATTGTTCTCAGACAGTTGGGCAAGTTGGCTGTTCGCGAGACTTAATCCTAGTAACCTGGATCTTCCAACTTCAAAGTTAGCGGTAAGATTGTTCTTCAAGCGGGTATCTATTCCAATCAAAGGAGAGAACTGCTCCGCAATGGTAACCTGGCTATATTGATAGCTTGGCAAGAAGTTATTACTAGGATCCCTAACACTAGATGCGCCATTAGTCTCCTGATATCGAATTAACGAATTGAAGCCATTTACGCTATATACTGAACGATAAGAGTGTTTGATATCTATTGAGCTAAACCTTTCTGCTAAGAAAGGAAGTCTTGTAAGTCCTCTGTAATTTAGCCTCCAATTTGGTAATGGAATTTTAGGGAGCGTGCTTAGGCTTGAAGACCCCGCATCTTTACTGGTATATGCTGCTAAAAATGCAGATACCATTACATCCTGTGCATTCTTATCATATCCATCTGCAAAGCCGTCAACAATTCCACTTGAATTAGGATTCGAGGCGCCAAGGCGCCTTGATATAATTTGCCTGTTTGACATAAACTGGCTGTAGACTTTAGATAATGTGGTTCCGTTGTTATCTGAAAATGCAGTTCCTAAACTAATGAACGATACACTGTAATCTCCAGTTGTATATGGACTTAGGTTCTGGAAATCACGAGAAAAAGCATCGTACCTGAAATTAGTGGAATAGTTTAATGTGCGGTTCTTATTGGCAGTTAGCGAAATGCTCAAATCCCTTATCGGCTCAATTAAACTTGTTAAACTTAAATCTTCACGCAAGGTATTTATATACAATTGAGATTGTAAGGTGTCGCTAGTGATCCAACCATTGTTTAATGCTAAACTTCTTATGTCCCGCTGACTTCCCAACACAAATCCCAATCCAGGGGCCCCAGTTATGTTATCTAAGCCGATGTAATTAGTTTTAGGCAGATAGCCAGGTAAAAAGATTCCTTTTGTCTCAGTATAAGCACCTGCTATATTTTTTACACTGGTAAGCAGACCAATTAAAAACCCTGTCCCCGTTTGCTTCTCCACCACCGGCCCAGTCGATTTTCTCACAAACCCGAATTTGTTATATAATCCCGTTAAATTTAGACTAGGATTCACCTGAATAACTCTTGAATTTTGCACGGTGTTTCCAAGATTGATCAACGGATCTCTTAATGTAGAAAGTGGTTCAGCTTGCCAATTAAAATTAGTTCCATAACGTGTAGTTACGTTCACCCAATCAAAGCCCGGGATCTTATTTAAAGGTAAATTATAAGTCAGGTTAATGTTATGCGTGTAGTCTGTGTTTCTGCCCAGGCGTTTAAGGTTCTGCCAAAGGGTATCTCTTTTCATCCCCTCAATCCTTCCTTCCGGCTCATCAATAATTGAGTAATTTGTGGCATCAAAATCTAAGGTCATCGACCGACTTAAATTCCAAGAAATACCATACACCCTGGTCACTAAGAAATTTTTATTATAAGTTGTGTTGATAGGTATGTAATTGTTCGGGTCATTATTACGCAGGCTGTTTTCAGAATAATAACGGTCCAAATCTATCCTGAAATTTATAGCACTTGGGAGTATCCTGAAATTAAACTCCTTCAGCAAGGCAAGTTTATTTGACTTAATCAACTTATTAAATGGCTGATAATCTTTGCTTTGTCCTGCGTAATTGTAAGCGAGTGATGCCCTGTAAGTTTGTTGGATATTATTCTGATTAATGAAATCCCTATGGGAAAACTTAGTGTAAGCATAGCTGGCATTCAGGTTTTCTACATCCCAAACTCTTGCTGGTTTTTCAGTATTTGTTCTTTCTTTTCTAACATTAGTAAAGCTGATACTATTTCTGGTAGTATAATCTTGCGCATAGTTCAATATCTCTTTTTTTTCTACTTTAGTTGAGGCATCAAGCGCATTTTTCAACTCAATATCCGGTGTTCGTGGATCATATTGAGGTGTACTAATCTGACTAGAATAACTTACGAACATTGGCACCCTTACTCCAGAATTCTTAGGAAGGAACTTACCTAATTCCATACTGGATGATGCATCAAAGAAAACATTGTCAGAACGGTTTCTTTCACTTACCCGTTTTTCTAAAGAGCCAAACCCTATGGTAGATTTACTGGCGGAGACATTCACATCGGCAAAATCTGCTAACTGCGCATTCATCCTTGTAGTAGCCGCCCAGCCGCCACGCTCATCAAACTCGGTCAATCTAAGTTCATTGAACCATACCTGAGCATATTTATCAGCCCCATCATCCCGACCGGGACTTGCAGCATTCCTAAGAGGATTTTTTATACCTAGCATGTAAACCCGCACCTTACTCATGTCCGGCTGACCTTTTATGGTGACAAAACTACCATTCTCAATGTAGTTAAAAGGAATGTTCACGGGCCATGGTTGTCCATTCAACATCGCTTTGTTACGTGCAAGCTTGGCATTCTGAAACAACTCCAACTTAATATCCAATTTATTCTGATCTGGCCAGATTGCATAAGGGTCACTTGTACCAGGGTTAGTAACCTTCAAAGGCAATGTATATTCATAGTAGTTATCCTGATTATCAGTGCCAATTCTAAAGAATGCACTTACATCATTATCGTTAATAGGAAAGTTCCCAAGTGCCTCCAGGTGAATATACATCTCCAGGCGTTTATAAGATCTAAAATCATTTACAGCTGTTTTAAATGCAGCCCTGCCATACCCGTCTCTCAAGGAACGAATATTAACAGACAGGGATTGTTCATTTTGCCTCGTATCGCCGCGATAGTTACTAAAATCTTGCTCTCTCTCAATTCCAGGCGGCACAACATACGGGATAGGTGTACGTTTACCATTTTCTTCAATATTTACAGTAGCTATTTCAATGCTGGAGTTATCCGTTCCAACAGGCAATAAGGCTTGATCAACAATTACTTGAGCCGGATCATTATTTACATTATACTGTCTCCATTCACCTCTAACCAATTGTATCTTCCCAAACCTAAGAATAGAAGTATCCGCAAAATTTGTCATGAACATTCTGATAAAACGAATGGATTTGAAATCCTGGATGTTCCCCACTTTCTGCTGGTATTGTGCCAGAGGTATTCTTAGCTGATACCAGGTTACTGGTTGAGTTACTCCATTAGCAAGCTTAACCTGTGATGTAATTTTATCGGTCACAAAGTTCTGACCAACGATCAGATCAGCAGGTCTCATAGAAACTTTATACTGATAATATTCATCACTTTGAGTCATATTGTTGTCTCTGTTGATATCCTCGCCATCAGGCAAGGACGTGGATGCAGAATTCTCAACTCCAAAATCTTCCTGTGATTGCTGTGGTGTTTTTGAATTACCCTCCGGACCGTTATATCGCTGATACCTCTTTAAAATTCCTGCATTCGATTGATCCAATGCAGTACTGCGATAGTAAGAATAATCATCTGATGAGGGGTCATTATCTAATGCCGCAGCAGCATCAGGATTAAGCTGAGCTTTAATCTGATTAATAAGGGCTGCAAACTTAGTTTTTTCATCAGCATTTGATAATCCATCCAAACCTACATCTTGTGTTCTTCTTGCTGCCGGATCATTGTCGAAAGCCTGTATTACAGGTTGAAGCTTAGGCACTCTGCCCCAGTTTGTTTCGTCGTACTTCGTGGGATCCCCATTTGCAGGCAAACCATTTTCGAGGGATTTTCGTCCATCTCTTAAAATATCCTCAGAGATGTTTCCTAAATTGAAATACAAATCACCACCCGCAGAGTTTGGCTTGTAGATATACGGGTCCATTACCCAAAGCTCGATGAACTCAATGTTATTTGCTTCAAAGTCATTGGTCTCCATCCTTCTAAACAAACCACCCCACCTGGATCTTGGATTCGTAAGTGTACCATTCTGGTTAAACCCGGTAGGTGTAAAGTTATATGGACCTCTTAATGTTGGATAAAAAGCAAGGTCTAAAGTTGGCAATGTCACTGCCTGCCCAGTACTTATTTCTTTGAATGGAAAAACTTCCTGCTCAATGATCTCTCTTACATAATGGTTGGATAGCTCTGTTCTATTTCCTCTTAAACTCGCCGGAAGATTACTTGCAGACCTGTTGTAAAACGTTGGGTCAATATTATAAAACGCAATTTGCGCCCTGTTGTATCCATAGGCTAAATCATTGATCAGTTGAGATTCAGGGAACATCTGAGGAGTTCCTGAAATCTGCCAAGCAATTGCACTTTTCAAGTCAATGATGGAACGAGAGGCCTCGAAATCATCCAGATAACTCACGCCTCCTTTCGAACCGCCAATATCAAGCGCTTTAGGATGCCCTGGCACAAACTGAGCAAACTCACCAGAAAAAGTGATTGTTGATGGAACCTTAGTCGACAAGAAAGGCAACTTATCCACTAGCTTAGTTAAGAACCTAGATGGCGAACTGTAATTTAAATCCATTCCCCAAATCGTATTGGAGATCGGCTCTTCACCCAGATTAACCTTCGGTGTCAATGGTTTTTCAGAAAGGCTCATGAATGTACCGCCCAGGTTTAGCTTATTATTTACCTTGTAATCCAAACGTGTCCCAAAAAGTGACCGTTGTTGTAATCCGAAAAGCTCGCTGTTTTCTGTAGAAATTCTGATTGGCTGACCAGAAATTAACAGTCCAGTGTTTAAGATCCTGACTCTACCACCCTGGTAATCCACCGTATAATCGACACCTTCTTGTAGAGGTATTGTTCCTGAAAATACTTTTACAGAACCTTCAGGCACATTGATAGAGTTCAGACTAAACTCAGAAGATATATCTGACTGGTAATTCCCCTTGATTACATATCTGTTCTGCCTGGTAAACAATTGTTGTGCAATTACTTTAGTCGAATCGTAAAGCGCAGGGTACGTATATCTGTCTATAAATGGTTGCTCCGTTGTCAAAAACTGTGCTGCTAAATCAGATCCAAAGGGTTCTAACAGTGGAAATATGATCCTACCATTTGCTGGGTCAATAGTGATATATCCATTTTTTGTATTGGTCAAAACCACCGCTGTAGAGCCTGTAGTGTTTGTTTGTCCCCCTAAATTTCCAAAAGACGCTCCACCATTGGTATTATTATTCGCACTAAAAGGATCGTTGTCAGTTTCAAAATCGAAGATCCCATCAGGTTTAAGTTCATTTTGCTGATTTAAGCGATCTAAACCTACAACTTGTAACCAGAGTTTATTTTGCAATGGCTTGTTAAACTGATCTAGCTTTGCTCCCTCAGTGATGACCGGCCTTTCAATCCCCGACGCTTCATCTATTCTAAAGATATCCAGTTTGAAGTTTTGCGGACTAATCTGGAAACCTCCGATGGTATAGATATTTTTCATCATCAAGTCCCAGGTTGGCAAATTCGTCTTTGTAGTCTCGTTCTTTAAAAGTTTCGTATAAAGTACTCTGGGCGATGCCTGCTCAAAAGGGATGTCTGTGGAAAACTCTCCAACTTGATATTCTACACCGTTAAAAGTATAGCGATAGGCAACTGTCAATACCTCATCGGTATTCAGTGCATTGTTCAACGAGATGTACCCCAATTTAGGATGGAAAGTAAACTCTCTATCTGAGAGCTTCCTTGCATAAGTAAGCTTAGCGAAGTTGTCCGTTCCTCCGTTTCCCTGAAAAAATGAGATGACATCATTAGAGTTTGTCTGTCTTGCCCCAGAAGGTATTCTCTCCATCAGGTTATTCGATGCCCGAGGAAATAACGGGTTAGTGAATCCAGACGGTAAGGCAGAATAACCAGCGCCACTAATCTGTGCGGTGTTAAAGGGTTTGTTTTCTCCTAAATCAATGAAACCTAACACATCTCTTGAATCTTGGGTATTGCCCGCCTTATTAGTTATCCAGACCTCAATTTTGGTAATAATAATGCCGGAGGTGATCGTAGGAGGGTTAGATAATGCTTTATTATAATTATTCCTGAAATATTGAGCTAAGAAATAGTGCTTATTAGCCTCATAATTATCGCCCCCTATTCTAAATTCATTTTGCTGCGCTCCATTATTTATTTGAATCTCACGCGATTGGGATTTCTGTTGCGTAAATACTGTATTCACATTTAATTTTCCGAACTGTAGCTGAGTCTTAATCCCAAATAGCGCCTGTGTTCCTGTGATTAGTGTGGTATTCAATGGAAGACTCACGTTACCAGCCTCTATCTTTTTGATAATATCATCTTCTCCACCAGTATAATCAAGCTTTATCTGATTCTCAAAATCAAACTGAGCCTCTGTATTATAGTTCATATTGATCTTCAGCTTGGTACCTATTTTACCAATAACGTCCATTTGGATCCGCTGATTAAAATCAAAGTTTCCTTGAACACGCTGACGATCGTTAAATAAAGGATTCTCGTTCTTGTTAATACGGCCTAGAAACGTAAGCTCTGCTTCCCCCCGAGGTTGAATATCAATCGTTGTTCCGCCAAAGATGCGCTCGAAAGCCTTACTGTTAACCTTCAGACTTGGTATGATTCCTGTCCTTCTTACTTCTTCAACTTCCTGGTTAGATAAGGTTCTCCAGTTCTCTCTTTTTATTTCACTGCCTACCAACCTTTGATATTCGTCGATAGTTAAATACTGAGGAAATGAGATTTGTCGCCCGCCAACCAGCTGACGAATCACATATCTTTTATTCACTGCATCGTACTCAACTTCACGTGTCACGTTTGCGGGTAGGGGACTAAAAGAATTTGTTAATGGCCTAATTCCTAAACGCTGTTTCTCTTTTAAACTAAAAGTATTTTTAGACGTATCAGTAGTATTTCCGGGAGTGGCGATTTGTGAAAAAGCATTTTGCCCGCCAAAGAAAACGACTAAGAGAAGAATAAGCGTTAGAAGTTTCTTCAAAGTTTCAAAGATTATAGGTTCTTCAACGCCAACTTTATCATTTGCTCCACAGACTGCTCTATACCCCCTGTTTTGACAGCATTATCAAGTGCCTTTTCCGAAGCAGGCTTTGCAAAGCCAAGCATCATTAAGGCTGACAATGCTTCTTCTTTGACAGTATTATTTAATGGCGCTGAAATCAGCGACCCAGATCCTTCTTTCTTTAACTTATCCTGTAATTCCAATACAAGCCTTTGGGCAGATTTGGCCCCGATACCTTTTATGCGTTGTATCAGCGTGAGGTCTGCGTTTACTATCGCTGTTTGTATTTCATTTGGAGTAATAGATGACAACATCATTCTACCCGTATTTGGCCCAATACCTGAAACTGAAATCAGGTGCAGAAAAAGCCTTCGTTCTCCTTCGTCAGCAAATCCATACAGCGTATGTCCATCTTCTTTAATGTGCAGCCAAGTGTAAATTTTACACCTTTCTACATCCCCCAGTAAACTATAAGTGTTTAACGATATATTGAGGTGGTAACCCACTCCGCCAGCTTCTACAACAATGTATGCAGGGCACTTAAAAGTTAATTTACCATCAATATATTCGTACATAGCTTTATTTATTTACAGTTCTTTTTACAAGGCCTCTACGTTTTACATTAGCTTCCTGTTCTTTACCTTGTACATCCAGCACCGCTATGGTTACCATATTCACAATCTCTCTAACAGAACTTCCCAACTGCACGATGTGAACTGGCTTTTTTAGTCCAAGTAAGATTGGTCCAACTGCCTCTGCTTCACCCAGCTCTTGCAAAAGTTTATAGGCAATATTACCTGATTCCAAGTTAGGAAAAATTAAGGTGTTAGCAGGAGCACCAACCAATTTGCTGAAAGGGAAATTCTCCTTAAGCA
Organism: Pedobacter sp.; assembly: GCA_014377665.1. GTDB lineage: Bacteria > Bacteroidota > Bacteroidia > Sphingobacteriales > Sphingobacteriaceae > Pedobacter. Next base: position 31,564 of record JACMPF010000068.1, read on the forward strand.
ACTCTGCGTTGATCGCGAAATTGCCCTGCATCTCCCCATCTACAACCATTTCAGGATACTGATCATGCAGTATCTTCACTGCCTTTCTAGTCTTCTCAGGCACATCACCTTCATTGGAGCCAAAAATAGAGTAAGAAAGCAACGCTATGCGTGGGTTAATGTTAAATTTGCTGACTGCTCGAGCTATCAATAAGGTAAGGTCAACCAGCTCTTCTGCCGTTGGATCTACGTTTACAGTGGTGTCACCAAAGAAAACAGGCCCCTTCTTTGTCATCATCATATACATACCTGCAACGCGATTTACACCTTGTTCTGTTCCTATCACATGCAATGCAGGTTTGATTGTAGTGGCATAGTTTTTAGTCAAACCGGAGATCATGGCATCCGCTTCACCAAACTCTACCATTGATGCCCCAAAATAATTTCGGTCACGAAGCAACTTTGTGGCTTCGAGCGAACTAATACCTCTTCTCTGCCTTTTCTTGAATAATGATTCAGCATACTTCTTGGTACGCTCACGTTCTTCAAAAGGATCAATGATCTCAACGCCGTGTAGCTCCAATGCATTATCAGCAATAATGCGTTCAATCACCGCTCTATTTCCTAGTAAAATAGGAATAGCCACATTCTCATCCTTAACAATTTGAGCCGCCTTTAAAATTTTATAATTGTCGGCCTCAGCGAAAACAACACGCTTAGGATCAGATTTGGCCTTATTGGTAATCGCACGCATGATGGCGTCATCCCCACCCAGCCTGCGTTTCAATTCTTCTGCATACGCATCCCAATCGGTGATGATCTTACGTGCCACCCCCGAATCTATTGCCGCCTTAGCGACAGCAGAGGACACATTGGTCATTAACCTAATATCCATTGGCTTTGGAATAATGTATTCCTTACCAAATTTGATGTTTTTCTCATTGTAAGCCATGTTAACCGCCTCAGGGACAGATTTTTTAGCAAGCTCCGCAATAGCTTTCACAGCAGCTACTTTCATATCTTCGTTGATAGCTGTAGCCCTGACGTCTAATGCTCCCCTAAAAATATACGGAAATCCTAAAACGTTATTCACTTGATTGGGATAGTCAGAACGGCCAGTTGCCATAATAAGATCCTTACGGGCACTGATTGCCAATTCGTAAGCAATCTCTGGGTTAGGATTTGCCATCGCGAAAACGATTGGATTCTTAGCCATCGACTTCAACATATCCTGAGTAACACAGTCTGCTGATGATAGCCCGATGAAAACATCCGAATCTTTCATCGCTTCTTCCAAGGTATCCAGCTTTCTTGAAGTAGCAAACTCTGCCTTTATATAATCCAGATTCGGACGCGTATCTCTGATCACGCCAGATCTGTCACACATCACAACATTCTCCTTCTTTGCTCCTAAAGAAACGTACAATCTAGTGCAAGATATTGCTGCTGCTCCAGCACCATTCACTACAATCTTGATCTTGTCCATCTTCTTTTTCTGTAGCTCACATGCATTTAATAATGCCGCTGCAGAGATGATGGCAGTACCATGCTGGTCATCATGCATCACAGGAATGTTCATTTCCTCTTTTAAACGACGTTCAATTTCAAAGCATTCTGGTGCTTTAATATCTTCCAGATTTACCCCGCCGAATGTCGGTTCCAAGGCCTTAACTATCTTAACAAAATCATCTACATTCTTCGTATCCAGCTCCAGATCAAACACATCAATATCCGCAAATATCTTAAACAAAAGCCCTTTGCCTTCCATAACAGGCTTCCCCGCTTCCGGACCAATATCCCCCAAACCCAACACTGCACTACCGTTACTAATAACGGCTACCAGATTACCTTTAGCAGTATATTTATAAACATCTTCTTTGTTTTCAGCAATCCTTAAACAAGGCTCTGCTACACCTGGTGAATAGGCTAGCGCAAGATCTCTCTGCGAGTTTGTAGGCTTTGTCGGTATAACCTGAATTTTACCTGGGCGTCCTTGCGAGTGGTAGTCTAAAGCATCTTGCTTTCTATTGATTTTACTCATAAAATGATCGATTGTAAAAGATCAAAGTTACAATTCTTTTATTTAGCCTTAAAATAAAAAAAGGGCGCTAGACTACACAAATATAATCAGTTAAACAGAAAATAGAACGAAATGAATAGCACTATATTAGCCCCTTGATGGCTTTGACGCTGCTTTTTCGTCACCGGCATCATAGATCTTAAGTTTCTGCCCAGGCACAAGGCTAGCGCCTTTTAAGTTATTCCAAACTTTAAGATCCTGAACCTCTATATGATACTTGTTAGCTATCATACCCAGGTTTTGTCCCGACGAAACTTTATGATAGAAAAAAGGACTTTTAGCTTTCGTTTTCAGCTTTGGAGAATGGTAACCGTAATTAGACGCGAGCACAACTTTCATCTCTGGCTCCTGATCATCTTTATTGAGCACGTCATATAATGCAGCAAAATCTGAAAGGCTTACTTTTGGAAGAATTATCCTTTTGGGGATAGCGACAGAACCATTAACGATCTTCTTTTTGTAAGAAGGATTCAATCCAAATAGTTCCTCCTGCTCTAAGTTCATCGCGTTGGCAATGGTTGCCAGCGATATTACTCGATTTACCTGGATGGTATCCGTGTTTTTTAAAAATGCGGATTTCAGGGAAGTGATCTGATGTTTATCCGGGCAACTCATTACATAGACCGCAGCAATAAAAGCCGGAACATAGTTTCTAGTTTCTGTTGGCAAAAAACGTCTGATTTCCCAAAAATCTCTGGAATCAGCTTTTTGCATAGCTCTTTTGACACTGCCCATTCCGCAATTGTAGGCGGCAATAGCCAATACCCAATCCCCCAGTTCTTCATATGCATCTCTAAAATAAGCAGCCGCAGCATAACTAGCCTGTATAGGATCTTTACGTTCATCAACATAATTATCAATTTGCAGACCATATCCCTTGGCGGTACCAAACATAAACTGCCACAACCCGGTAGCACCAACACGAGAAACTGCATGCGGGTTCATAGAAGATTCAATAATAGGTAGGTATTTTATTTCGTTTGGAATATTATAACTCTGTAGCGCCTTCTCGAAAATCGGAAAATAGTATTCCGATAAACCTAGCATCTTGCCCATCATGTCTTTTCTAACGCTATAAACATCAATGTACTTTTGTACAAACTCATTGTAGGCTAGTGGAACTGTCTTTTGAATAGAGTCCAGTCTGGTTTTATAGCTAAAATTATAATTAATGAACCGCGGAACCTCAGATACTACAGGAATGGCAGCTGTGTCAGTGTTAGCCTCAGGGAATTGTTGTGCTGCTACAGGCAAGGTGCCTAAAGCTAAAATGCAATACGATAAAAATTGTACTTTTATTTTCATAGGCACTTTCAATTCTTTTTAAGTTTCTTTTAAAAAAGCATGCGACAGTGAAAGGAGTTCTTCCTCACCGAAATGCTTGGCCATTAATTGCATACTTAACGGCAAACCATCACTATTATTGCCTAACGGGATGGCTATGGCGGGGATACCCGTCAAAGAGGCCAATACAGTAAATATATCTGCAAGATACATCACCAGTGGATCAGACATATTATCTCCAATATTAAAAGCAGGAGTCGGTGAAACTGGCATAAGTACCACATCATATCTTGAAAGCATTGCTTCCATTTTCTCTCTGATTAGACGTCTTACCTGCTGTGCCTTTGTGTAATAAGCATCATAGTAACCAGCACTCAAAACGAAGGTCCCCAAAAGAATCCTTTTCTTAACCTCCTCACCAAAGCCTTCAGCGCGAGACTTCTTGTAAAGTTCAGTTAGATTTGTGGCTTCGATATTACGATGACCATAATGCACACCGTCATACCGTGACAAGTTTGAGGAGGCTTCGGCAGTGGTAAGAACATAATAAGCAGGAACCAAGTAGTCCAACAAATCGAAGGATACGAAATCCACTGTATGACCATCATCTTTAAATGATTCAATGGCTTCCAGAATCGATAATCTAGTTTCAGGATCCAGTGCATCGCTCTCCAATGTTTCTTTCAATACAGCGATCTTCCTCTTAGATCCACCGTTTAAAAGAGAAGAATAGGTAGGAACAGACTGTCTCGAAACGGTACTATCGTATTCATCTGCGCCAGCTAAAACTTCCAGTAACAGTGCAGCATCACTAATGGAAGAAGTAATGGTACCAACCTGATCAAAGGACGAGGCATAAGCAATTACTCCATATCTTGAAATCCTACCGTATGTAGGCTTTAAGCCTATACAGCCACAGAAAGCAGCAGGCTGCCTAACCGAACCACCAGTATCAGTACCCAATGCGGAAAGACACATATCCGCCTGAACCGCTACCGCAGAACCCCCAGATGAACCTCCAGAAACCTTCGCGTGATCTGCCGCATTCTTTACAGCACCATAGTATGACGTTTCATTTGATCCGCCCATTGCGAATTCGTCACAATTAAGTCGCCCAATGATAACGGCATCTTCCTGTAAAAGCCTTTCGGTAACTGTTGCAGAATATGGTGATATAAAACCCTCGAGCATTTTAGACGATGCGGTGACCTCATGATCTTTATAACAGATGTTATCTTTCAACCCGATAACCATACCAGCCAGTCTACCAGCGGTACCATTATCGATTTTTTCCTGTATCTCTATTGCCTGCCTGGTAGCAGAAAGAAAAAACACCTCATTGAAAGCATTGAGGTGTTGATGTTCTTCTATTTGCTTAAAATAATAATCTAATAAGTCAGGCAGTGTTAGAAGTTTCTGCCTAATAAGTGCTTGTATCTCTTTAAGAGAGTTATACTTCTTCGAATTCAAGAATACAATGGTTTAAAAAATGGTTAATGAAAAACCCTATAACGGTTTGTTAGCATCGGTACGTTTACGTTCTGCCGGATCATTTTCATCAATACCATCTTTACCATCCTTAAATTCTTTGATTCCTTTTCCTAGTCCTTTCATCAGTTCAGGGATTTTTCTACCTCCAAAAAGTAAAAGTACAATTACAAGAATTACTGCGATTTCCATGCCACCTAGAGCGGCTAATATTGTTGTGTTTAACATGATAGTTTAGTTAAAGGTTAGTTTTATCAGTTTCAATTCTACTGTTTTCTATAGGAGCAGTCTGAGCAACTGCCGCGCTTTTTTCAAAATTGATGCCTCCCTTATCAGAAGTTACAGTTTCACTTAACGCGTGTTCTGTTGGATGGTATCGCTCTGCAGTGTTGTTCTCATTCATTACTGAATCTATTTCATCAACAATACCAGATGAATTAATATTACGATGGATTTCCCTCTTCACGCCCTCAGAAGCATCCTTAAAATCACGGATTCCTTTCCCCAGCCCCCTCGCAAGTTCAGGTAATTTCTTACCACCAAACAACAAGAGTACCACTACTAAGATGACCATGATCTCACCTCCGCCCATGTTCAGGAATTCAACTAATGTTCCACTATACATCGCTTTTTTCTATTTAATAATCTGTTACAAATATAACTATTTAATGCTAACTTTTATTTTGCAATCCAGCCTTCAGGATTCTGGGCATTCATCCCTCGCCTCACTTGAAACTGCAACTGAGGTGTACCCTCGTTATCCGCAACCGTGCCAATAGTTTGTTTAGTACTCACCTCATCACCCTGTGAAACACTCACGGATTTCAAGTTTTGATATACTGTGAAGTACTCTCCGTGTTTAATCAATACGAAATATTTACCGAACTGGTTTCGTATCGTAGTAACTTTGCCATTAAAAACTGCGCGAACCGCAGCTCCTACAGCTGTTTCAATATTCACCCCGTCATTCGTGTAAGAAGCCTGGCCTTCCATATGGTTACCAAAACGTTCTGTAATAGAACCTGCGGCAACAGGCCAGGGCAAAGACCCACGGTTGCTCTCAAACGCATTGGATAATTTTGCAGCTTCTGGAGTGGCATTCAAATAACCACCACTAGTACGCGTCTTTACAGTTGGAGCCGGTTTATTGTCTGCCTTCGCACTCGCCGCAGCCAACCGTTCTTCCTCTTCCGCTTTTTTCCGCTCAATCTCTATCTCCCTGGCAATAGCCGTACGAATACTCCTGTCCAACTGCACCTGTAACTTCCTTCTTGCAGCAATGTCCTTCTTATACTGTTTTTCTTCCCTGCTGAATTTATTCAGCACTTTCGCCTGCTGAGTTTTACTTTTACCCAGCTTAATACGTTCATTTTCCTGCTCTTGAAGTAAACTGCTTTTTTCTTTTAAATTCTTATCCAAGATCACAATCTTATAGCTTAGGTCTCTTTCTTTTCCGGTAATATAGTCCGATTGCTTTCTACGATAGTTGCTAAATTGTTGCAAATAGGTGATGCGCTTATAAGCCTGATTAAAATCACTCGAGGAGAAAATGAACATCATCTTATCATAAGCGTTCCTATTGCGTTGCGCAAACCTGATCATACTTGCATACTCTTTTCGCAACTGCTCTAGTTGTTCTTTCAAAGTATGCACTGTATTTGTGTTTTCGTGAATCTGGTTGTCGAGATTTTTCATTTCAGAGTTGATGACCCCGATTTTACTCTGCATCAGCCTGATCTTCGCATTCAGCGAGTTGATCTGGCTCAAGGTAAGTCTCTTACTTTTCGCAGCGATATTGGCATTCTTCTGCAAAAGGTCTATCTCCCGTTGCAAAGCTTCCTTTTTTCTTTTCAGCTCAGAACTGCTTTGTGCACTAGCACCAGTTGCAAAAATGACTAGGAGAAGAATTATTAGTAGTTTAAATAGCTTCATCAATTGTAAAAGTATAAAATCAGTTTACAAGTTCATAGTTCTTAGGTACACTGAAGGGGAAATCCAATGGAATATTCCTGTCAACTTTCGTGTAATCCATTTGCAAATTAACCCTTTTTGTTCCCGCCATTGAATTAATAGTTAAACTAGTTGGAAACAAACCATCATTTACCTGTTGGTAACTACCGTAAGCAACTTTTAATGCCTGACCACTTTTCAAATCATTAAGATTATTCTCACTAACTTTCATAATCTCATTAAACAACACTTTAAAGGCTAATGTACCTTCTTCACCATTGATTGCCCAGGCACCATTCTGCTGGCTTATCTCAGATAATTCTGTAGTGAAATCGGGAATTGTATTGCCTGCAAAAATCGCCTGCAGCATTCTAAAATTCACATTCTTACTGGTATATCTGTGTGCATAATTAAAAGGCTTTTTCAAATAGGTACTTTGCATGTTGTTTCTAACCTTTATGCTATCCGGAGTAATAACAGCCCTGGCAACTTCAATACCAATTATTGCCGTAATACTTACCCAAATCTGCTTATCACGCTCCATCCTAATATTCATGGTTACGCCATTCTTGTTTCCGGCGAAATCCAGATTGGCTTTTGCTTTTATTGCCAATGTATTAAATGAAATATCTTTTGCTTTCAGTAGCTTAAGGTTTAGCGCTTTGTCATTATTTACCGGTGTAACTACTGGGGCTATAACTACTGGTGCAACCACTGGCTTTTTTGCTTTACAGGCACCTAAACCTATAATAACTATTAAAACTATCCACTTAATCTTTCCCATCATATTCATAAGTTCTTTTTATTTCAATCCCTCGTATAGCTCTTTATAAACGGAATTATCTACATCTAATTGCAACGCTGCTTTGATTTGCGTCAAGGCCTCAGCCTTTTGCCCATTTCCTTTATAGGCCATTGCCAGGTAATAATATAAAATACCCTGATTTGGGTAAAGTGCCAATGCCTCATCTGCAGTTTTGATTGCCTCTTTAAATGCATTCAGTTTAATCTGAATGTTCAATATCTGTTCCCATGCTTTATAAAGTTGCTCAGAAATCTTTAAAACCCCCTGAAACTCCTTTAGCGAACCTTGTAAATCTCCTTGCTGATATAAGACTTCTGCATAAACAGCTTTAAGAGCCGCATCGTCAGGATGTGTTTTTACTGCAATCTCTGCCAAACCCTTAGCATCATTCATACGTTGCACATTTTTAGTGCCCGTAAATAGCATCATGATTATTTTAATCTTCTGTTCTGGAGTCATCGCGGGGTTTGCAAACGCTTTTTGTAATGCCGCATTAGCCTCCACACTATTCTTTTGTGCTTTATAAGCATCCGCAATTGCCAGATCTAATTCGAAATTATCCGGTTCCAGTACTTTTGCTTTTCGTAAATCTTCCAACGCATTACCTTTTGACAATTTCTTGCCATCTGCCTCATCTTTCCCAGTCATCCTTTGCCTTGCTGCAGTTAGCTCCAACGAAGGTCCGAACTTCTTCTCTAATTCGTCGTATCCTTTTGCAGCCTCTTCTGGTTTATCCGCAAGTAGCCAGGCGTTAGACCTGTCGTAGTAATAAGAATCATTATTAGCATCCAGTCTAATCAATTCGTTAAACACAGTGATTAGCGCATTCATATCGCCTTTGCGCTTATACATCTCCACTAAAAACTTCCAATACCAGATGTTGTTAGTTTCTAACTCAGTAGCCTTTTTTATAGCGAACTCAGCCTCCTGCATTCTATTTTGGCGATAATTTACAGTGGCCAGCTCAAAATAAACCGCTGCATTATTTGGGTCTATTACCAATATCCTATTGAAGTTCTCCGCTGCCTTCACATAATTCTCACTTAGTTTATCCTGAAGGCCAGCAAAAAAAAGTGATTTTACAATCGCGCTATCTAGTCGCACATTAGGTTTTGTCTGAGCAAGCCCATCAACCTGAGCAAAAGTAGAGGCAGCAAAACAAATTCCCAAAAAGACCAACCACTTAATTTTCATATTCAACCACTAAATTACTTGACCAATTCAGACTATTTGCCTGTATGACCATAACCACCCTCACCTCGGGCGGTGTCACTCAAACTTTCTACCGCTTCCCAGGCAATTGTTTCGTGCTTGGCAATCACCATCTGGGCAATGCGGTCCCCGTCTTTAACAACAAAATTGGCGTCAGACAGATTTACCAGTAATACCTTAATCTCCCCACGGTAATCTGCGTCAATGGTTCCCGGTGAGTTCACAATACTGATCCCATGCTTATAAGCCAACCCGCTTCTCGGGCGGATTTGAGCCTCATAACCCACAGGCAACTCAATATGTAAACCAGTTGGAACTAAAATACGCTGCAAAGGTTTAATCGTGATCTCCGATTCTATAAAAGCGCGCATATCCATTCCTGCCGCATGAGCAGTCTCATACTGCGGCAAAGCGTGTGCAGATTTATTTATTATTTTTATGTTCATATTATATTTTCTAACCTATTTCTTTAATAACAACGCCCTCAACTGGTCCTTTTCAACATAAAAGACACCAGCAACAAAAGCAATCAACAAAGCATTCCCAATATAAATATTCCTGTTAAATACCCAAAAAGAAAGGATAACCAACACCACCGAAATAATCAGATAGCTTACAATACGCTTAACGTCGTAAGGTATCGGGTAATTACGCTGACCAAGCACATAAGAAATCACCATCATCACAAAATAGGCTAACATTGATACCCAGGCAGAACCCATGTAGCTATACCTTGGTATCAGCACAAAATTGAGCACTATCGTAATTAGTGCACCAACAATGGAGATATAAAGACCAAATCTTGTTTGGTCTGATAATCGGTACCAGATAGATAAGTTCATATATATTCCAAGACATACGTAACCAAATAAGAGATAAGGTACAGCGGGTAAGCCAACCCAG
>JACMPF010000069.1 GCA_014377665.1 Pedobacter sp.
AATGTAGAGTTTGAAGATTTTAAACCTTGGTCCATAATCATAGTTCCTCTGGAAGATAAAGACACGCCATTTAGTTTCAGAGACGAGATCAATACGCTCACCTTTTCCCTAAAATTAAAGGACTTCGCCATCATAGCGATTTTGCAGGATAATGGGACCAACAAGAGGTACCATGAAGAGATATTAGAACAGATTCAAAACAATCCTTTAACTGCCCAACAGGTCGAGGAGCTTACCGCCAGGTTTTACTATTCTGCTTATTTATTTAACAGGCTACCTGAATATTCAATTCTCCCAGTAGATGGTTCGATTTATATAGATGCGATGCCATTGAGAGGCACAGTTAATAAAGCTTTGTTTGACCATTGGCAACACAAAACCTATGCTCAGGTTCTTCAGGATTTCTGGAAGCCATGGGGGCATACTTTGTTTGAGATTATTAAGGACCCAACAAACCCAATCAGTTATTTCAACCCACCATCTTTACCGGCAACTACTTAGCCGATTTTGCTCATTACCTGTTTAATAAAAAACGGGATCACCCCGGGCATCAATAGTACAGTTAAGATCATACCTGATAATGCGCCATAAAGGTGGGCATCATGGTTAATGTTGTCTCTCGATTGTTTGGAGGCATAAGCGCAGTAAATTAAATACAATGGGCCAAAAGCAAGCGCCCATATTCCAAAAGGTATTGGCATGATGTACATCTTTGAGAATGGCTGAAATAGGATAAAACTGAAGATGACTGCACTTACAGCCCCAGAAGCCCCGAGGCTATTATACCACAAATCATTTTTATGCCTGAATACGGTTGGAAGATCACTTGCTACTAAACTTACAAAATATAGGATAGCGAAATTCAAAGAGCCAATCATGCTTTCCAACGCAAACCCAAAAGAAAAGAAGGTTAGCATATTAAAAATCAGGTGCATCCAGTCTGCATGTATAAAGCCACTCGTAATTAATGTATAGACTTTGTGACGACGAGACACATTATAAGGACTTAATACGAATTTACCAAAAAGGCTCTTGTCGTTAAATGCGTAAATGCTGGTAACAATTGTAAAGATAAAGATGAATGAGGCTACTGGGGTATTATTTATATAATCCATTATTTAAGTTTTAGTTTAATATCTTCCATCATGCGGGCTATAGGATATCGGCCATAAGTTTTTTCAAAGTAAGCAGAATTCTTGTAAATGAAGTCTAGTTGTGCATCAGCGCTTTTTGCAAGCTCAGGATTTTTTGCCTTTTCTTCCTCTAGCTTCTTTTTAAGTGAGTGATCTTTTCTGAGTAACTCTGCTGCGGTGTCTTCGAAAACGTACGCAGAGAAATGTTCTTTCATGCTTAATATGGAATCGAAAAAATTCCAGTTAAAGAAAGAATCCATTGCTTGAGGTTCCAGGGTTTCTACTACATACCTATTTGTAGGTTGGTCTACGTATATTATGAAATCTCCCTTGTAGTATTGTAAGGATTCCTTCACTGAGTTTAGTTTCACTGCTGAATGCAAATAATGACCTTCGTATGGTCTGGTGCCAGTCTTGTAGTCTGCAATATAATATAGTTCAGCTTCTATCTTTTGATCACTTGCCAATGTGGAAACTTTCACATTATTTAATTTTAAAAGCAGTATTACTTTAGACCAGGCTTGGGGAATAATGTAGGCCACTGGTTTAGTTATGGTAGTTGACGCTTCAAAGGTGTTCCAATATTTTATGGATTTAGTATAAGGTTCATTTCTATCGTAATAGAGCCTATCTAAACCACTCACTTCACTAGGTTTGTACTTTGCGGCGTAACCTTTAAAGTCGAATGTTTCGAAATCCTTGGTATTTAGCTTCCAGTCAACTGCGAATTCCTTTTGCTTCGCTACATCTGTATCTGCTATCTTTTTATTCACAGCGATAAGTTTAGAATCCCGCTCTACAATAGCTGTGTAGATTTTCAATAGTTTGCAAGTTGCATCCACACGTTTGTCATAGTCTTTCAACATATGTGTTTCTGGCATAAAGCCAATGGTGTTATGTAAAGTTGTGTAGCCAGTAGAGTAGCGGGGCGACTCCAGAAAGCCAGTAATCCCTTGGTCGGGAGTTTCCTCTATAGAATTCACGTAAGGTGTCATCTCATATCCAACTGCGGCCATTCTCTCGTATAGAGATGGCAGCATCGTCTTGCTGAGATAATTTGAAAGAACAGGGTTCATCTTATCCTTATGTGTGGGGATCAGTGTCATGGTATATTGGTAATCTGCGCCATTACTAGTATGGGTGTCTACAAATATCTCGGGCTGCCAGGTATTAAAGATTTGTTGGAATGCTAAAGAATTTTTAGAGTCAGATTTAATGAAATCTCTGTTCAAGTCATAGTTTTTTGAATTGCCCCTAAATCCATATGCGGCAGGTCCATTTTGATTTGCCCGCGAGGTACCAGTACGGTTAAAGCTACCATCGATATTATAAATTGGAATGATGCAGATCACCACATTTTTAGGCAGCAGTTTATCTTTCAGAAGGTCTCTGGCTAGCAGCATACTGGCATCGATTCCTTCTGGTTCTCCCGGGTGAATACCATTGTTAATTAGCAATATTCTTTTGTCTGCCTTTTTTACAGCAGCGGGTTCAAATATTTTATCTCTGGAGAGAACTAGCACATGCAATGGTTTTCCAAAATCAGTACTTCCGTAGGTGAGTAATTTGGCTTGCGGATAAGTTTTCGCTAGTAAGGTATAGTATGCTATTGCCTGATCGTAAGTTGCTGTTTCCTTTTTGCCACTGCTTTCGTAGGGCGTTATCTGTGCTGAAGTTTCAATAGCCATTAGTAGCATTAATAAAGTGAGTAAACTTCTCATTATATTCATACGTTAATAAAGGCTTTTTCGAGATATACCAACCGGACCGAAGTGGTATTTTATGCCTACGCTGTAATAGTTATATATATCAGGATTGCTATTTTTAAACCTAATAGAGGAATCATCATAACCGTCAAGACCTTCGCCAATAGTTATGTTGGTTTGAAGATTAATGTTCACTGCTAGTCTGGGAATTCCGGAATAGCTCCGAAAATAAATATTCAGGCCTAGATCAAATGGGAAAATGATATCATTAGAATAGTCGTCACCC
>JACMPF010000070.1 GCA_014377665.1 Pedobacter sp.
GATATTAAGGTCCAGGCTATTACAGATAAAGTACAGCGTAAGAAATACAGACAGTACCAGGAAAAATGTTTGAAGCGTATCGGTGATAATGATGGTTTTTAGACCTCCTCTAAAAGTGTAGCACCAAATTAAAGTCAAAGATATAAGTACTGTTGCCCAAAAAGGTACCCCGTAGCTGTCAAAAATAAAGCGTTGTAAAACAATAACTACCAGGTATAAGCGAAATGCCGAACCTATTGTCCTGCTGATCAAAAATATAGAAGCTGCCGTTTTATAACTGTAAAAACCTAATCGCTGTTCAATATAGCTGTATATCGAGGTTAGTTTCATACGATAGTAAAGCGGTAGAAGTACTGTAGCGATAATGATGAAGCCAATCGCATTACCTATGATAAACTGGAAGTATTGAAATTGGTTCCCTGCGGGTGAGCCTACTTCGCCCGGTACGGAAATAAAGGTGACCCCGGATAGGGCAGTGCCGATCATCCCAAAAGCTACCAGGTACCATTTCGAGTTTCTATTGGCAATGAAAAAGGTTGAGTTATCGGATGACTTTTTAGAGGTCGCGAAGGCGATGATGATCAAAATTAGGAAGTACCCAATGAGGAATGATAACAATATAGCCGGACTCATAGTATGTTTTAGCGAATAAATTTAAGAAATGATATGATCAATGCAGAGAAGGTACTAAAATATTTTAAAGGCGCATAGAAATGCTTAGACACTTTTATTTAAGTTTGTAAAATGAACTTTTCTTCCAAATTACTTGAAGACGCAGTTAGTGAATTTGCCAAATTACCTGGAGTGGGACAAAAGACTGCATTGCGTTTGGTATTGCACTTATTGAACAAGGAGCCGGAAGAAGTATCGCACTTTGGTAACGCTATTATAAGGCTTAGGAACGAAATCAAACATTGCACGATTTGCCATAATATTTCAGACCATAATACCTGTGAAATCTGTACTGCGAATAAGCGCGATAGAGAAGTGATTTGTGTGGTTGAAGATACGAGAGATGTAATGGCTGTTGAGAATACATCGCAGTATTTTGGGGTCTATCATGTATTAGGCGGACTTATTTCACCAATGGATGGGGTAGGGCCATCAGATCTTTTTATTGATTCCTTAGTTCAGCGTGTGGCAACAACTCCGGTTAAGGAAGTGATACTGGCCCTAAGTGCCACAATGGAGGGGGACACTACGCTTTTTTATCTCTACAAAAGATTAAAAGAATATCAGATCCCAATCACTACCATCGCTAGGGGTATAGCCTTTGGAGGCGAGCTGGAATATGCTGACGAAATTACTTTAGGTAGGTCCATCGTAACCAGGATACCCTACGAAAACTCACTAATAAGATAGTAAATATGGACTTCAAGAATAAAGTTGTCATTATTACCGGCGCATCATCCGGTATCGGAAAGGCCTGTGCCGAAGAATTTGCTAAACGCGGTGCTAATCTGGTATTAGCTGCAAGACAATATGTTACGCTTTGCGAGATTACTACCCAACTGGAAAGACAGTATGGTATCAAGGCAGTTGCTGTTCAGGCAGATGTGAGCAACCGGGAAGACTGCAAGCATATCGTTAAGCAAGCCGTTGATACATTTGGGCGCATAGATGTTTTGGTTAACAATGCGGGACTGTCTATGAGGGCATTGTTCCAGGATGTCGACCTAAGTGTGTTGGAAAATTTAATGGACGTGAACTTTTGGGGAACTGTGTTCTGCAGCAAATATGCTTTATCTGAAATTTTGAAAACCAAAGGTAGTATAATTGGCGTATCTTCTATTGCAGGATATCGTGGGTTACCAGGCAGAACGGGTTATTCAGCTTCTAAGTTTGCGATGAACGGTTTTATGGAATCGCTGAGAACAGAGCTACTGAAAACAGGTGTTCATGTAATGGTAGCTTGTCCGGGTTTCACTACCTCCAACATCCGTGTAGCTGCCCTATCGGAAGATGGAAAGTCTCATGGAGAGACTAGTATGGATGAAGGCAAAATGATGACGGCAGAAGAGGTTGCAGTTATAATGGTTGACGGAGTAGCTGGCAGAAAACGAACTTTAATAATCACCGGACAAGGAAAGCTTACGGTATGGCTCAATAAATTGCTACCTTCTTTGGCAGATAAACTGGTATTTAACCATTTTACAAAAGAGAAGAGCGCACTAATAAAATAGAATGAAACTATCCGTTATCTTTATGTTGTTTGCATTTCTTGGAATGCCTCTGGTATTACTTGCGAAAGTAAAAGTTGAGAAAAATATTGGTTATGGTGCTTCGTCAAATGATGTTAGGCGTCAGCTGAATATCTATCATAAAACAAAGATAGACACCGCACAGGACGTTGTGGTCTTTATTCATGGTGGTTCCTGGAGTACCGGTAAAAAAGATATTTATTGGTGGCTAGGCAGAAACTTCGCCAGAAAAGGTGTGGTAACGGTCACCATAAATTACGGATTAGCGCCGGATAACCAATATGGAGAGATGGCTACTGATTGTGCTATGGCAGTTAAATGGGTAACAAATCACATTTCTGATTATGGTGGCAATCCGAGAAGAATCTTTGTTATGGGTCACTCGGCCGGGGCACATCTTGCTGAACTTATCAATGCAAATCCACAATATTTTAAGTCAGTCGGCATTGCTAATCCAATTAAGGGAGTGATCTTAAATGATCCTTTCGGATTAGATATGCACGAATACCTGACTAATGCAGAGAAGGATAGCGGTTACTTTAATTTTTTGCGAACCTTTACTGAAAACGTTGCAACCTGGACAAAAGGTTCTCCCTTAAACTATGTAGATAACATCCGTAATCCACAATTGATATTTTATGGACAGAAAACTTATCCGTCTATTAAGATCCAATCCGAACGATTGAACAAAATACTTTTGGAAAGAGAGGTTCCTACAGAAATGTACGTGATTAAGAATAAAAAGCATGTTGGGATGATTACCCAGATGATCTTCGGCTGCAATGTTCTTTATGATTATACCCTTGCGTTTATGAAACGTAATAAAATTTAAATTTTTATGGAAACATTTGTTGATTTGATAAAACAATTCCATATTTGCCCTACAATGATACTAAGAAGCGGACTTAACATTTGGTGGTGGCACAACGCGAATGCGTAGTGTAACCCTGTTTTGAACGTTTTTTAATATAAAAATATTTGAGGGTTGCTTTAAAGCAGCCCTTTTTGTTTTACAATATTTTATAAACTTCTGTAAAGAAGTAAAAGCATGAAAAAAATACTTAATCATTTGTTTGAAAATAAGACCTTTAGTAGGAGTGAATCTCAGAAGATCTTGACTTCAATTGCTCTAGGCGAGTTCAATACTTCTCAGATTGCTGCTTTCATTACCGCCTTCGGTATGCGAAATATTACCGTTGCAGAATTACAGGGTTTTAGAGATGCCATGCTCGACCTCTGTTTAAAGGTAGACTTCTCAGACTACGAGCTTGTTGATCTTTGTGGAACTGGAGGCGATGGAAAAGACACTTTTAATATTTCCACACTTGCTTCATTTGTAGTGGCGGGAGCGGGTTATAAGGTTGCTAAGCACGGTAATTATGGAGTGTCATCAGGATGTGGATCTTCAAATGTGATGGAATACCTCGGGTACCAATTTACCAATGACCAGGCTGTATTGAAGCGTAGTCTGGATAGCGCAGGGATTTGTTTTATACATGCCCCTTTGTTTAACCCTGCTATGAAAACTGTAGCCCCTATCCGTAAAGAGCTCGGAGTAAAGACATTCTTTAACATGCTTGGTCCAATGGTTAATCCTGCTCAGCCCAAAAATCAAATTGTAGGTGTGTTTTCTTTAGAGTTAGCACGCTTATATGCCTATCTGTATCAAGATACAGACAAGAATTATACGATTCTACACGCAATAGATGGCTTCGATGAAGTGTCTTTGACATGTGATTTTAAAACGTTCAGTAAAAGTGGCGAAGCATTAAGAACAGTTTCAAGTCTTGGATTTGAGCAAATCACTGAAGATGAGATTAAAGGAGGAGATACAGTCGAGTCGTCTGCAAAGATCTTCAGTAGTGTACTAAATGGAAAAGGTACGGCTGCTCAGCAGAATGTTGTCCTTTGTAATGCCGCAGTAGCTATCAACACCATTGAGGACAGCAAAACCTTTGCGGATTGTTTTTACGAAGCAGAAGAATCTTTGATGACTAAGAAAGCGTTGAACAGCTTCAAAACTCTTATAGCTTAATTATGATCAAGCTAAAGATATGCGGTATGAAACATCCGGAAAATATACATGAAGTTGGGCTTTTGGAGCCTGACTTCATGGGATTTATTTTCTATAAAGACTCTAAACGATACGTAGAAGAACTTGACCCTGGAGTTCTTTCTGGCTTGTCTGAAAACATCGCCAGAGTAGGAGTTTTTGTTAACCATGACCTTATGGAGGTAGTTGAAATTGCTCGAAAGTTCAATCTAAACGTGTTACAGTTGCATGGAATTGAATCGGTCGATTATGTGATTGCTTTGAAACAGCAAATGGTTGGCAGTGACGTTAAAGTACTGAAGGCTTTTGGAGTTGATGAAGACTTTGATTTCTCAGCGCTTGAAGAATACCAAAACAGTGTTGATTACTTTTTGTTCGATACGCAGACGCCGAGTCATGGTGGCTCAGGAAAGCTTTTCAATTGGGAATTATTGAAAGCGTATACATTGAATAAGCCCTATTTTCTTAGCGGAGGGATTGGTTTGGACGGTTTGGAAGCATTAAAAAAGTTTGATGATAACAGGCTCTTCGCAGTAGATATCAACAGTAAGTTTGAAACGGAGCCCGGTAAAAAAGATATTAGTAAATTAAAAGAATTTAAGAGACAGCTATGAGTTATTTTGTAAATGAAAAGGGATACTATGGAGATTTTGGTGGAGCTTATATTCCTGAAATGCTCTATCCAAATGTAGAAGAGCTTAGACTTAACTACCTAAAGATCATTAACGAAGAGGGTTTTCAAAAGGAATTTCAACAATTGCTAAAGGATTACGTAGGAAGGCCTTCACCTTTGTACTTGGCAAAACGCCTGTCGAAAAAGTATAACGCAAACATCTTTCTGAAAAGGGAAGACCTAAACCATACAGGCGCACACAAAATTAACAATACCGTCGGCCAAATTCTATTGGCTGAGCGCCTGGGTAAAAGGAGGATTATTGCAGAGACAGGTGCAGGCCAGCATGGCGTAGCAACAGCAACCGTCTGTGCATTAAGAGGTCTTGAATGTGTCGTGTATATGGGTGAGGTGGACATCAAAAGACAAGCGCCCAATGTGGCAAGAATGAAAATGCTTGGAGCCACGGTTATTCCTGCCACTTCAGGAAGCAAGACCTTGAAAGATGCTACAAATGAAGCCATGCGCGATTGGATCAATAATCCCTTTGACACCCATTACATTATAGGCTCGGCAGTTGGTCCGCATCCTTATCCTGCTATGGTAGCATTATTTCAATCTATTATTTCTGAGGAGACAAAAAAGCAATTGATGGAGCAAACTGGCAGTGACCAGCCAGACTATGTTCTGGCTTGCGTTGGCGGGGGAAGCAATGCTTTAGGAATGTTTTATCACTTTATTGACGATGAAAAAGTTAAGCTTATTGCTGTTGAAGCTGCAGGAAGGGGCGTCAGTAGTGGCTTCTCAGCGGCTACCACAACACTCGGTAAAGAAGGGGTATTGCATGGAAGCAGAAGTATCCTGATGCAAACTCATGATGGTCAGGTTGTAGAGCCACATTCCGTGTCTGCTGGTCTTGACTACCCTGGTATTGGTCCACAGCATGCCCATTTGTTCAAAACTGGTCGCGGACAATATGTATCTATTACTGATGATGAATCTTTAGATGCAGGCTTACTGCTAACTCAGCTCGAAGGTATTATTCCTGCTATTGAAAGTGCGCATGCGCTGGCCTATTTGGAAAAAATGACCTTTAGCGGTGGCGAGAATGTAGTGGTTTGTCTTTCTGGTCGTGGCGATAAAGACATGGATACTTACATGAAACATTTTAATTTCTAATATGAGCAGATTAAAGCAGTTATTTCAAGAGAAAAAAAATATACTCTCTATATATTACACAGCAGGGTATCCTTCCTTAGGCGATACAATAACCATCGCTGAAGAATTGGAAAGATGCGGTGCAGATCTTTTGGAAATAGGGTTTCCCTATTCAGATCCAGTAGCCGATGGCCCTATCATCCAGGCAAGTAGCAAAATAGCATTGGACAATGGTATGGATTTAAAGCTACTGTTTCAACAGCTTAAAGATCTAAGAAGGACCGTTAGCATCCCGATTTTGTTAATGGGTTATGTGAATCCGATGCTTCAATACGGAGTAGAGGAGTTCTGTAAATCCTGTGCAGAAGTTGGAGTAGATGGCTGTATTGTTCCAGACTTACCGATGGTAGAATATGAAGAGCTTTATGCATCGGTCTTTGCGCAATACAGATTAAGCAATATATTTCTCGTCACCCCTCAAACCTCGCCAGAGCGTATCCAAAAAATTGATGGATTGAGCAACGGATTCATCTACCTTTTGTCTTCCTCTGCAACAACCGGGCAAAATTTAAGTATTTCGGATACTACTGAAGCTTACTTCTCAAGAATAGCACACTTGAAACTCAATAACCCAACGATTATAGGTTTTGGAATTAGCAGCAAGGAGACTTTTGATAAAGCTTGTCAGTATGCAGGTGGCGCTATTATAGGGAGCGCTTTTGTGAAAAGTTTAGACGCAACGGATCTGAAAGGAAGCATTCAGAAGTTTATGAAAGTTTTTAAGCCTGAAGTAGAACAGTTATCCTAAATCAGAAAGTCAAATTTTCCAGATCACCTTTACCTTGCCTGATGATTTCAAAGTCGCCTGAAGTACAATCGACGACTGTTGATGGTTCGTTATCCCCATAGCCACCATCAACAATAAGGTCTACTTTATCTATGTATTTCTCATGTATAAGCTCTGGATCTGTTGAATATTCAATTACCTCATCATCATCATGTATGGAGGTGCTCAAAATTGGATTGCCAAGTTGTAAAACGATTTCCTTGGCAATAGCATTATCGGGTACTCTAATGCCTACAGTTTTCTTATTTGAGCTCAGTAGTTTGGGTACATTGTTGCTAGCATTGAATATAAATGTAAAGGGTCCAGGTAGCGCTTTTTTCAGCACTCGAAATATTGTATTATCAATTGGTTTGATGTAGTCTGATATATGTCTCAAATCTGAGCAAATGAAGGAGAAATTAGACTTTTCAGGTTTTATACCTCTGAGCTTGCAAATCCTTTCGATCGCTTTTTGATTGGTAATATCACAACCCATCCCATAAACCGTATCCGTAGGGTATATGATAATTCCACCTTTTTTTAAGACTTCAACAACCTGCTCTATCGCTTTAGGATTAGGGTTTTCAGGATATATTTTGATAAGCATAAGTAAAATTAAACAAATCTTGAGCCAAAATTGGTTTGTACTTGTTCTATTAGGGTCTTTTTATTAAATTAACCAGCATATGAGAAAAGCTTTTATCGCCATTGCTGCATTTTTAGTTACCTTGACTATCATGCTTGGACTCACTTATCCGCCACTTTGGTGGATAGCGATTTTTACCTTTCCAATCGTTTTATTGGGAATCTATGATCTTTATCAACCTAAGCACAGCATCGTCAGGAACTACCCTGTAGTAGGTCGGCTTAGGTATTTTATGGAAGATTTGAGACCTAAAGTGTATCAATATTTCGTGGAAAGTGATACAAATGGGAAACCCTTCAGCAGGTTAAGCAGATCACTGATTTATCAGCGTGCAAAGATGGAGAATGACACCATACCTTTTGGGACTCAGCTTGATGTTTATGAGAATGGTTATGAATGGCTGAGCCATAGCATTGCTGCTATTAGCCACCATGAGCTTGATGAGAATCCCAGAGTTTTAATCGGTGGTCCAGATTGTTTACAGGCGTATTCTGCGAGCATATATAATATTTCAGCGATGAGTTTCGGTTCATTAAGTCAAAATGCCATCCTGTCCTTAAATGGCGGAGCGAAAATGGGTGGCTTTGCTCATAACACGGGCGAGGGGGGTATCAGTGATTACCATAAGAATCCGGGAGGAGATTTAATCTGGCAAATCGGAACGGGTTATTTTGGCTGCAGGCATCATGATGGTAAATTTAATTATGAGGCTTTTGCAGAAAAATCCCAGTCTCCACAAATCAAGATGGTAGAAATAAAGCTTTCTCAAGGTGCAAAACCAGGTCATGGGGGTATTCTACCCGCCAAAAAGGTAACTCCAGAGATCGCCAGGATCAGATTAGTAAAGGAAGGATTTGATGTGATTTCTCCACCAGCACACTCAGAATTTAAAACTCCTCTGGAAATGATGGCATTCGTGAAAAAACTGAGGGATCTTTCAGGTGGTAAACCTGTAGGAATCAAATTGTGTGTTGGCAGGCGTAGCGAGTTTTTCGCCATTTGTAAGGCGATGGTAGAAACTAAAACCTATGTCGATTTTATAACCGTTGATGGGGGAGAAGGTGGAACAGGAGCATCACCTCAAGAGTTTTCTAACGCGGTGGGTATGCCATTGCGAGAGGCGGTGGCATTTGTATTCGATGTGTTAACAGGCTTTGGTTTAAAAAAACACATTAAGATTGTTTCATCCGGTAAAGTAGCTTCTGGGTTTGATTTGGTAAAGAATATAGCATTGGGTGCAGATTTGTGTAACTCTGCAAGGGGAATGATGTTTGCACTAGGATGCATACAGGCTTTGGAGTGTAACAGCAATACTTGTCCGACCGGTGTAGCTACTCAGGATCCTGGCTTAATGAAAGGTTTGGTGGTCGAAGACAAAACTGTCAGGGTATTTAACTTTCACAGGCTAACTGTCGCGAGCGCAGTTGAATTGCTAGGGGCTGCAGGCTTACACCATACACATGAGTTAACGAGAGCATACGTAAATAGGAGAGTGGCTCCAAACATTATGCAATCTTACATGGAAACCTATCCATACATTCCGGAGAACAGTCTGTTACAGACGCCATATCCTTTAAGATTTGAACTTGGGATGGCATTGAGTACTTCGGCAAGCTTTGTGCCCACAGATTATAAGGTTTCCTTGGTAGACTATGCCCATGCAAACTCTTTTAGTGACTCAATTGGTGGGGTAAGTAAGTCTTCAGACAATTAATCTGAAGACTTAAATATATTTGTTAAAATTCAGCATTTTTTGGGAAACGAGGGAAGGCGATCACGTCTCTGATATTCGTCATTCCAGTCACAAACAAGACCAGGCGCTCGAAGCCGAGTCCAAAGCCGGCATGTGGTGCAGAGCCGAATTTCCTGGTATCCAGGTACCACCAGAGTTCATCTTGAGGTATATCCAGTTGTTCCATACGATTCGTTAACTTGTCGAGGCGTTCTTCACGTTGTGAGCCACCAATAATTTCTCCAATTCCCGGGAAAAGAATATCCATTGCGGCAACGGTATTCCTGCCTTTAGCATCCGGCTCATTCTGACGCATGTAAAACGATTTGATGTCCGCAGGATAATCCGTCAGTATCACTGGTCTTTTAAAGTGTTTCTCTACCAGAAAGCGCTCATGTTCAGACTGAAGATCAACTCCCCATTCATCAATAATATATTTAAATTGTTTCTTTTGGTTAGGCTTTGAAGACTTTAGAATCGCGATGGCTTCCGTATAGGTCAAACGCTCAAAATCATTATTTAAACAGAAATTTAACTTATCTAAAAGAGAAAGC
>JACMPF010000071.1 GCA_014377665.1 Pedobacter sp.
ACATCACTTATATCCGTTTACCAGGACAATGGGGATACCTGAGCCTGGTAACAGATGCCTATTCCAAAAAAATAATGGGCTGGGCCATCAGACTGGATCTTTCCGCTCAAGGATGCCAGGATGCCTTGCAGATGGCTGTAGACAATAGAAAGTATAATAAGGAGTTGATACATCACTCAGACAGGGGGTCACAATACTGCTGCAAAAACTATGTAGATATGCTGGTAAGCAATAATATAGCTATCAGTATGACCCAAACTGGAAGTCCTTATGATAATGCGATTGCAGAAAGGGTAAATGGTATCTTAAAAGCTGAGTTTGATTTATATTCTTCCAACCTAGGAGTAGAAAATACCAGAAAGAAAATAGCGGAAAGTATCAAAACTTATAATCAGATGAGGCCACATGCCAGCTGCGATTATTTGACCCCGGAACAGGCACATTTGATAGAAGGTCCCCTTAAGAAAAGATGGAAAGATAAAAAGCCATATGAACCGAAATTACAACTTGTATAACTCAAATAGGATTACCAAATTTGTGTGTATAGTCAATATCAAATTAAATCATAAACCTGTATAGCCATTTTAGGATAGGACAGAGTTAAGGTTGTAATTTGGGCAAGTCCAATACAAGTCCAATGTAAAAGCAATGCAAGTCCAATCTGGCCCGGTTAAAATTGGACTTGCATTGCTTTTACAATTGTTTTAAATTGAATTTAATTAAACTTCTATACAACTAGCCTAGCTATCTCTCCTTCTCTGAAGTCATAGTTATACTGCAGTCAAATCTAGATGATATTTGATCCCTCTTCGCTTTCTGGTCGGTTCGAACCGACCAGAAAGCGGATAAGAAACGTAGACAACACGTTGAAGGAACCTTGAGATTTAAAGCTATGGACGACTTCAGGCTTACTACGCTAAAAGGTCACTACGAGGCAATTAGGTTTTAATGTTAGTTTTCTATCAGACCTGCGGCTTGGTTGTCTAAAAACCAGGTGAGTGTTCCGTTGATAGGAGCAATTAGTTGGGAAGGGTAAAGATGAGTGTTCCTTTCTTCCTCTGAAAATACATGTTGTATTGCCTCTGCTTTAGATTCGCCGAATACCAAAAATGCAACATTTTTAGCTTTATTGATTAACGGAGCAGTAAAACTTATTCTGTAGGTAGACAGTTTTTCTACGTAAACAGAAGCTATGGTCGCCTCAGTATTACTTAGTATGCTGGTTTCAGGAAATAATGAAGCGGTATGGGCATCATCGCCCATGCCAAGTAGTATTAAGTCAAAAGAAACTTCTGTGTCATTAAAATGCTTTATAATCGATTCCTGGTATGCTGAAGCTGCCTGCTCGGGTTCCAGCGCAGTATTCACGTAGAAAATGTGATCTTCAGCAATCGCTAATGGCTCAAGAATCGAACGCTTTGCCATTAGCCCATTATAACTTTCGTGATTCGGCATGACATTTCGCTCATCTCCAAAGAAGAAAAATACTTTAGACCAGTCAATCTTATCCTTACAGGTTGTAGCTAAGATTTCGTATAATTTCTTTGGGGAATTTCCTCCCGTCAATACGAAATTAAAGGCACCTTTTGCTAAAATCGACTGCCTCGCAATGTTCAGGATATACTCCGATAGATCGTGGAATAATTCTTCTGAGTTATTGTAAATTAAAACACTCATTTAATCTTTATTTAAAGGTAGGGTGAACCAGTGGAAACCATCTCTGGCAATCAAAGCCTCTGCGTCCTCCGGTCCCCATGAATCTGCCGTGTAATTTGGAAAACTCAATGACTTTTTATTTGCCCACGAATTGACCACAGGCATCAATAATTCCCATGCACTTTCCACCTGATCAGCACGCATAAATTGGGTTTGATCACCAGTCATCACATCAAGAAGCAGTGTTTCATAGGCTTCTGGAGTTTCCGTATTGTAAGTTCCTTTATAGTCAAACACCATGTCAACCGGATTCAATACCATGTCAAGCCCTGGTCTTTTTGCTTGTACTTGTAAACGAATGCTCATCTCTGGCTGGATACTGATAATCAGTCGGTTTTGCTGCCAATGTTCAGTAACGGCAGGGGGGAAGATCTGATGCGGGACATCCTTAAATTGGATGGTAAGCAATGAGGAAGTTTGGAACAGTCGTTTTCCCGTTCTCACATAAAAGGGAACGCCTTGCCACCTCCAATTGTCTACAAAGAATTTTATTGCGGCAAAAGTCTCTGTATTTGAGTCTGGAGCTACGCCGGTTTCATGCCTATATCCAGGCACTTCTTTTCCTTCCACCCAGCCTTTTGTATACTGTCCGCGAACAGTACTAAAACGGATGTCCTCAGGTGAAAAAGGTCGCATTGCTTTTAATACGTCAACTTTTTTATTTCTAATCTCATCTGCATCGAAGTTTATGGGGGTTTCCATGCCGATTAAACACAATAGTTGAAGAAGATGATTTTGAATCATATCTCTCAAAGCTCCGGCGCTTTCATAATAGCCACCTCGGTCACCTACGCCAAGTTGCTCTGTTACAGATATCTGTACGTGGTCGATATAAGTTCTGTTCCAAAGTGGCTCAAGGAATGAATTCGCGAATCTGAAGGCCATGATATTTTGAACCGTTTCCTTACCAAGGTAATGGTCAATTCTATAAATTTGTTTTTCCGTAAAAATGCCAGTTAAAATACAGTTCAATTCTTTCGCGGTTTCGAGGTCTCTTCCGAACGGCTTTTCGATAACAATTCTGCAATTTTCCTCTGTTCCCGCTAGTTCATAATCTGACAGACATTTTGCAATTAAAGGAAACAAATTTGGAGCAACTGCCAGGTAATAAATAACCTGCGTTTTCTCACCAAACTCCTGTTGGTATTTTTCAATTAATTTTTTCAAACTACCGAAAGTCTCGGG
The DNA here is from genome assembly GCA_014377665.1 of Pedobacter sp. GTDB lineage: Bacteria > Bacteroidota > Bacteroidia > Sphingobacteriales > Sphingobacteriaceae > Pedobacter. The sequence goes on from JACMPF010000071.1 coordinate 2,902, forward strand.
TGCTTCTACATCTACAGAAGTGTAGTGCAGATGGTCTGAAAACTTTGACCACCTCTCGTCTTTAACTTTTCCGGATCTTGAAAAACTATTGACCCCTTCCTTTAGCGCGGCTCTAAATTTTTCGTCGTTTAGTGGCTTACGTGCCGTTCCTATAATGGCGTATTTATCTGGCATATAGCCATCTGCGTATAGGTTATAAAGTGCTGGCGCTAACTTGCGCAAGTTCAAATCGCCCGTTCCACCAAAAATGACTATGATTGTTGGATTGAGACTGATGCTTGTTTTCATCTGTTGGATTTTGTAGTACTAATAATTTGCATTCCAATCGGCATGGAAAATTCCAGCTTCATCAATACGTTCAAAAGTGTGTGCACCGAAGAAATCTCTTTGAGCTTGTGTTAAATTTAGTGGAGAATTAGCCGTTCTGAAGGAATCATAGTAGGTAAGGGCCGAAGCATAACATGGAATGGCTATGCCACTTGAAATTGCAGCGATTACTACTGCCCTCGTACCCGGTAAAATATCTTTTAATTGCGACTGAATACTTTCGTCGCTATATAAGTGAGGTAATTTCGGTTGTTTCGTGTAAGCCTGGAAAATATCCTCCAGCAACTCTGCTCTAATAATACATCCGCCGCGCCAAATTTGGGAGATCTTTTTCAAGTTTAACTCATATTTGAATTCTGTAGAAGCTTGTTCCAGTAGATGTAAACCCTGTGCATAGGATGTGATCATAGCGAAATAGAGTGCCTGCTCGAGTTGAACTTCAAAATTAGCCTTATCTTCAATTTGAATAGCTTCGTGCGGCAATGTATTTGCCAGGGCAACTCTAAGTGCTTTGAATTTAGAGAGATCTCTGGTGCTTACGGCTTCATTAATAGTCGGAATTGGTAACTGCAGATCTACCGATACTTGTGTAGTCCATTTACCGGTTCCTTTAGATTTAGCTTCATCTTTAATAACGTCGATAAGCAATCCGCCGGTTTTCTCATCCTTAACTTTGAAGATGTCCTTCGTTACTTCCAATAGGAAGGATTTTAGGCGACCGTTGTTCCACTTATTGAACAATGCATAGATCTGGTCGTTATTGTATTTGAGTCCATTTTTAAGTAAATCATAGGTTTCTGCTAGGATTTGCATCATAGCATACTCGATGCCATTATGTACCATCTTTACAAAATGACCTGATGCACCAGGCCCGATATAGGCAACACAAGGATCTCCATTAACTTTAGCTGATACCGCTTCAAGAATTGGTTGAACAGATTCATATGCAGTTTTATCACCTCCGGGCATCATACTTGGTCCGAAACGAGCACCTTCTTCACCACCAGAAATTCCCATTCCAAAGAAGTGAATTCCTTGTTCGGAAAGCTCTATAGCGCGGCGGCTTGTATCGGTAAAATGGGAATTACCACTATCAATGATCATATCATCCTTATCTAGTAGAGGAACCAGTTCGGCTATTACACTGTCCACAATAGGACCAGCAGGAACAAGTAATACAATTCTTCTAGGTAATTCCAGGCTCTGTAGAAAATCTTCTAATGACTCAAATCCTTTCAGCTGATGTGCTTTACCGTCTTCTTCGAGTTTTTTAAGCATCTTCCGATCTTTATCATAACCCGTAACCTGAAAGCCTTTGTCGGCCATATTAAGCAATAGGTTTCGGCCCATCGTTCCAAGGCCAATCATTCCTAAAGTATATTTGTTGTTCATCTATTTATTGTTTTGGGGATGGATTGTGTAAACATGATATTTCTCAGCAACCTGCCAAAGTTTAGCACCTCCCTTGATACCATCTCTGTTTGTTACCAGTTTTATATTGTGATCTAATTCAAAGTCGATATGTTTTGAATTTCCACCACCTATATATAAGGTGTCATAGTTAAAGACTGTTTTATAAATCTGGATGATTCTTTGTACCCTTTCATTCCATTTTTTAATACCGAATTCTTCCAACGCTTCTGTACCGATGTAGCTATCGTAGTCTTTTTTCTTGGTAACGGGCAAATGTGCAAGCTCAAGATGGGGAAGTAGTTCTCCGTCATAAACCAGCGCGGTTCCAAAACCGGTACCAACGGTTAAAACGATCTCGAAGCCTTTGCCAGACACAATACCAAGTGCTTGTTGGTCGGCGTCATTGATGAGTCTGACAGGCAGGTTCAACAAATTACTTACTTGCTGAGCCAAATCAACATTTAGCCAGCTATTTTTTGCGAGGTTTGGCGCCGTTTCTACAATTCCTTTCTTTACGTACCCTGGAAAGCCGATTGACACTTTATTAAAATCATCGTTAAAGGATTTTAGTATTTCTTTAATACAATTTATAATTGCTTCGGGCGTAGATTTTTTAGGTGTAGGGACTTTTATGAAATCGGTGACCATGTCACCGTCTTTACTTAAAATACAGCCTTTAACACTTGTTCCACCAATATCTATAGACAGTACGTTGGTGCTTTGTTTAATTTTTTGGACCGGCATATTTGCTTTTTTAGTTAAAGGGCCTGTGTTTAATACAATTCAAAATAACAAATTTTAGTCCGATAACTGGCGAAGTAATTTTTTATAATGTGGAATAATTACTGGTACATGTCAAAATAGAGAAAAGTGTGTTTAATAAAAGTCACTCGCTTACGCTATTCTGTTTAACTGTATATTTTTAAGTACAAAATTAAAACCTCTAAGAATAAAGGAGTTGTCATTTAGGTAATGTTAAAGAATGTTAAAAAAAAATTATGCGAATTATTTGCAATTAACTATATCTTTCGTATAATTGTTAAGGGAATAGCCGATTTCGCACAAATGATCGGTCATTTATTAAACCAAGTATATTATTTTATAAACCAAGCTATGAATCGAACTTTTACAAAAAATCTATGGAGTGATGCCTCACTTCAGCCCTTCAATCATCTTCAGAAACAATTTAGACCTATTTCAGGTGCTGTTTTGTGTACGACTGATTATTAGTAAACCAAGCAAACCAAAACGATTTTAACTTATATTTTAAATGAAGTTAATTTTTTTCATTCCGTTATTAATTCTCGGGGTTTGAAATAAATTTCTCCAAAACTTAAAATATTCTCATTACAATCAAACAATCAATAAACAGTTTTTTAATCAGTTAATACTTAATTATCTGTTATGCGCATTATTGCAACTATAACTTTTCTGGGTGTGTTGTGTACAACAACATACTCCTTCGGCAATACGGCTAGGTCTGCCTGTGTTACGAATCACTTCTCGTTTAAGGGAAGCTTCCAACAAGATACTACCAAGGCAGGTCAGGACACTACCAAGGTAGCGGACACCACCACAGTTGGTATTAAACCGCTGATGAAAACGATCGCTAGGAAGCTTGAATCTAAGGGTAGTAATCTTGATCCTAAGAAGCTTTCTATTTTTCCCGCGATTTCTCTCCAACAGTTTTTAAAAGGAGAAGCTGCAGGTCTTTATGTTACTGAGCCATCCGGTGAACCTGGAACTGTTCAAAACATGTTTATTCATGGAACTTCTCAACCGCTACTTTCTCAGCGCGAGGTTTTTCAAACTCAACCTTTAGTAGTATTAGATGGTGTTCCTCTTATAGGCGAGCACCCGTTCGCATTTGATATCCAGCAATTCAAATTCGATAGAATCGGTCCTGCTACCAATCCTTTGGCAAACATCAATATGGCGAACATTAAATCTGTTCAGGTTTTGAACGGATTGAATGCAACAGGTATTTATGGGCCGAAAGCTGCAAATGGTGTAATCTTATTGACTACGAATGCTCCTAGTTCAAAAAGAAGGATCACATTTGATAGTTATGTAGGTGTTGCTACGCCAAATGCAGTTACAACAATCAACGGTAAATTTGAAAATGATTTCAGAAGACAGTTTTATAATAAATACACAGCAAATGGAGTCTATGGCGACAATGATGTGTATCCATTATATTTAAGTGATTCATTGAACAATGATTATTACGGTCCATCTAATTGGAACGATCAATACTATGGATCGTCATTACAATATGGAGTAAATGCTAGCATCGCAGGTGGTTCTGAAACAGCGAACTTCCGTTTTTCTGTTGGAAGCCTTCGTAGTGCAGGTATTGCTGATGAAACTAAAGCCGATCGTTATGACACGCGTTTCATTATTAACATGAAACCAGTAAAGTGGTTGACATTCAGCGCAATGGTTAACGCGAATAGAGTTCAACGTACGCGTAACAGAAATGTACGTGATAGATTGGCTCAGGTGAACTATCTACCTGATTTGAGTTCTCCAATCGCACCAAACAAGAATAAATACGGACAGTATTTGGGAGAGTTTAATAAAGGATTTGATAAAAATAAGTCAAATATCATTGAAGGATACATTAAAGTTGGTATTGATCTTGGTAAATTCAAGTTCGTATCTACCGCTGGACTAGACTATTATGAAGGTTATCGTGATATTTTCTTCCCACGTACTTTGTTGCAGACTACTAACTATGCGTCCAATTATTTCGGATACAATCAACGTGCAACTATTGACAACATCGCTACGTACGATTATGACCTTAATGATGATCACAAGTTTACGTTTAGTTTAGGTAACACCATTCAATATGATACTTATAGGTATAGCTATGCTTATGCATATAAAGGAAGTAATGATTTTATCAAGTTAAACCTTTTACGCTCGGATCCGAATAAAAGAGCTGAATATTTGGAGCCTTATGTATTCAGAAGAGAATTAGTTTATAAATTTTTAGACAGAACAAGAAATAACCAGCTTTCATTCTACGGTAAAGCAGACTATAGTTTTAAAGACAAATACAACTTCTCTGCGTTATTGCGCGCAGATGCTTCATCAAATCAGCAGCCTACAAGCCGTTGGTTCTATTCTCCGGTAGTTTCTGCTGGATGGGATATGAAGAAAGAGTTCTTTGCAAACAGCGATACTTTCTCAGAATTAAATCTAAGGGGAAGTGTTGGC
>JACMPF010000072.1 GCA_014377665.1 Pedobacter sp.
ACTAAAGAAATAACGAATTTTGGGAGCATGGTACGAACTGTAGAAGATTAGGGTTTGTTGTTCGTTTGATGACTTTTAGTAAGTTAGCATAAATGTGAATATTGGTGCTGTACCAGTCGGCCGTCAAATTTGCACCAACATAGTTCTTATCAGTTCCAATTCTTGTCGTATATTTTGTGTAAAAGCAGAGATTTTTTTCAAGTTCTTCCTTTGAGTTAATATAAATTAACACTCATAAATTTCAGTAAATCTAGCAACTTCGAATAACGATTTTGCGGTGTTTTGACCTCACATATCGCATGTGTCCACAGCATTAATTTAATGAAAATAACAGACCCGCCAAGCTATTTTAACCATACATCCCTATTTATAGACCCAAAAAAGTAAAAATGGAGACATAAATATTGTATATGTTTGTACATACCAAAAATAACATTGTAAAAACAACCGTTTATGTACAAACATAAATCCCTTTTAATCTTCTCCCTCCTTTTCGCTTTAGCATCTTGTAAAACGCTTAAACAAGATGATGTACTCAAATACGTAAATCCAAATATCGGTACCGCACACAGCAGGTGGTTCTTTTATACCCCTGCCGCACTTCCACATGGAATGGCAAAGCTTGCTCCATCAACCAATGGACACTACGGAAATCCCTCAGGTTGGGAAGCAGTAGGGTACGATACGAGACACAATTCTATCGAGGGTTTCGTTCATTTTCATGAATGGCAAATTGGTGGCGTTTCCGTAATGCCAGCTACAGGCCCATTAAAGGTTCGTCCAGGTGATCTTGACAAGCCTGGATCTGGTTACAGGTCAACATTTGATAGAAAGAATGAAGTTGCTGAGCCTGGTTATTACAAAGTACTTCTCAATGATTATAACATTACCGCAGAACTTACCGCTACGGAAAGGGTGGGATTTCATCGCTACACCTTTCCACAAAATGAGCAGGCAAGGATTATCCTCGACATCGGTAATAAACAAGGAGAAAGCTCCGAGGTTACTGAGGCTTCCATCACAATGGTCGACCAAACTCATTTTAAAGGCTATGTCGTCTCCTACCCTAAATATATTCAGCAGTATGATTCAAAAGGTAAAATAGCCATGTATTTCTATGGCGAACTCAGCAAAGCACCAAAAAATGTGGGCGCTTTTGATGCAAAGCAAGCCTTTGAAAACACCAGAACTGTAAAAGGTAAAGGAGCGGGTCTATATCTGCAATATGCCACCACAGCAAGTGAAACAATCGAGATGAAAATAGGACTCTCCTATACCTCAGAAGACAATGCAAAAATAAATCTGGAAACAGAAGCAAAGGACCTAAGCTTCCAGCAGGCGAAAGATAAGGCTCAGCAGATTTGGCGCAAAGAATTAGGAAAGATTGCAGTAAGTGATACCAATCAAAATAACAAGGTAAAGTTCTATACCGGACTCTATCATGCGCTTCTGGGTAGAGGCATCGCCAGTGATGTAAATGGCTATTTTCCTAAATTTGGAAAGGATTCTATAGGTAGGTTACCCATTGATAAGAATGGTAAGCCAAATTATAACTTCTATAATACAGATGCAATTTGGGGTGCCTTTTGGAACCTAACCCAGCTCTGGGCATTGTCTTACCCAGATCGTTATAAAGACTTTGTACAAACACAGCTGGAGGTTTATAAGAACAGGGGTTGGTTTGGCGACGGGATTTCTAATGGGCAATTCACTTCTGGTGTAGGAACAAACTTCGTGGGACTAGCCATCGTAGGCGCCTACAATTCTGGCATAAGAGACTATGATGTAAATCTTGCGTATCAGGCAATCAGAGCCAATGAGGTTAACGGAAAAGACCGGCCAGTCGGCTCTGGCAAGCTTGATGTGGAAGCGTTTATGAAACGAGGTTATGTTCCTTTCCTCAATGAAAACACAACAAATGCCAACGGATCTCAATTCTCTGCTTCACACACTATGGAATATAGTTTCAGTGCATTTGCAGCTGCCCAAATGGCAAAATCATTGGGCAAAATGGAAGATTACAAAATGTTTATCGATAAATCTGAAGGCTGGAAACTTCTTTTCAATCCTCAAAACAAGTTAATACAACCCAAAAATGCAGATGGTTCATTTATCGATAAATTCGACCCGCTCCAACCTTGGCGTGGCTTTCAGGAGGGAAACGCCGTGCAGTATACTTTCTATGTACCCCAGAATCCCGAAGGCCTGATCAATAAGATCGGCAAAGATGAATTCAACGAGCGACTGGATAATATATTCAATATTGCACAAATAAACGGTTTCAGTGGGGGAAAAGAGATCGACGCATTTGCCGGTATCAAAGCCAACTATAACCATGGAAATCAGCCAAACCTACACGTAAGTTGGCTATTCAATTTCTCAGGTAAGCCATGGCTTACGCAGAAATGGGTACGTGCAATTTGTGACGAATTCTACGGAACGGAAAGTATCCATGGGTATGGGTATGGGCAGGACGAAGATCAGGGACAACTAGGTTCCTGGTATGTTATGGCGTCTATGGGTTTGTTCGACGTTAAAGGCCTGACGGACTTAAGACCGATCATTGAACTGGGTAGCCCAGTATTTAAGGATATTGCGATCGCATTAGGTAACGGAAACAAACTTAAGATCTCGGCACAAGGAAATTCAGCAGAGAACATATATATTCAATCTGCCACCTTTAACGATAAAGAACTGAAAAACTGTTGGTTGTACAGAGATGAATTGATGAAAGGCGGCAAACTTGAATTTCAAATGGGCAATCAACCGAACGTGAATTGGGGAGTGGCAGTCCCTCCCCCTTCGACGCAATAAGTTTATTTATCGACCCAAAACTTTTCTATCTCTTCTAAAGACTTGCCTTTTGTTTCAGGTAGTAATTTGTATACCGTAATAAATGCAATGAAACAGAAAAATCCAAATACCCAGAATGTCGCCGCAGATCCTGCTTCTCTCAATAGAACTGGGGTAAGCTGACCCATTATGGTATCCGCCACCCACATCACCATGATGCTCAGTCCCATTGCCTTTCCCCTAATGTTAGTTGGAAAGATTTCTGAAGCAACAACGAACTTCAACGGTCCGATAGAGAACGCAAAGCAAGCTAGAAAGAGTGTCATGCTGATGATCAGAAATACACTGGTAGTCATGCCCAGGTAGAAAAAGACTCCTGTGATCACAAGGCTTATCGTAGCGCCAAGCGTTCCGACAAGGTAAAGTGGCCTCCTTCCCCAATCGTCGACCTTCCAGATTGCTATAAATGTAAACACCAGGTTGGCTACACCAAAAATGATCTGACCGAGAAAAGAGTTACTCAAAGCTATGCCCGCATCATTCAAAATCGAGGGGCCGTAGTAAATTATTGCATTAATTCCACTGAGCTGCGAGAATAAAGGGAGTAAAATGCCCAAGAGTAATGCCTTCCTTAAACGCGGACTAAACAGTTCCCTATATGTTCCTGACTCAAGATCATCTGCCACCACAATAGCGGAACTTGCTGGAACTTCCTGATCATTATTTATCTTTTGTAAAATGAGCATACCTTCTGAAACCAGACCTTTTCTCATCAGCCACCTCGGACTTTCCGGTACAAAAAATAATCCTGCTAAGAACAATAAAGCCAGAATAGTACCTATACTGAACATCCCCCTCCAAACTTCAGTAACGTAAACCAGGTTGAATAGTGAGGAAGATACACTGGTGATATTTGCTTCCGAATGGCTCAATAAAACTGAATTAGTAATGTAGGCAAGCAAAATACCAACGGTGATTGCCAATTGGTAACAAGTCACCAACCGGCCTCTAACATGTGCAGGCGCAATTTCCGACAGGTACAAAGGCACAACGATCGAAGCAATCCCCACGCCTACGCCACCTATTAACCGGAATATAATTAGCCAGGTTAAAGAATGTACTAAAGCGCAACCGACTGCAGAGATCAAGAACAAAAAGGCAGACAGGAAAAGCAGTTTCTTACGTCCGAGCCTGTCGCTCAGGTCTCCCGAGAAAGCAACTCCTACAATGCAACCAACCAATGCTGAGGATACAAACCAACCTTCTTGAAGCGCTGAAAGGTCGAATTGTTTCCTCACAAACGGCAGTACTCCAGAAATGACGGCCATATCAAAGCCAAAAAGCAGGCCGCCTAGCGACGCAACTACGGTGATCAAACCGAGGTAAAATCTATAAGATGTGTTCATTATTATGGTTTATAATTTGGTTTCTTCTTTGATAAAGGCTTTGATCACTTTGGCAATTTTATCACCTCCGTTAATTAGTTTATAGTGTTTTGCAGCTGCAGGGATCACGAACGTTTCGGCATAAGCGAAGGTCCCAGAAAACTTACCTTCAATCTCTAATTCGATGTAGTCACCTTCCACAAGCATTAACACCTGGCAGGAATCCTCAGTGTCTACTTCTATATTAGTTTGGAATTCAATTCTGTGCACATCGTAGAAATGTTCTTGATGCGTTGGCAAATGAATTAACTCCCAATCCTCTCCCTTGGCTAGAATGTTAGGATGCGCAATCAGCTCAGACGTAACAACATCTCCTTTTCTTTCAAAATTCAGGTTATTAAAAGCATGGTCAATATTGATTGGTCGTGGATTGCCATTCAGGTCCAGCGACAACCAATCATACATTTTAAAAGTAAAGATATAGGGCGTAGCACTGATTTCCAGCACCATATTATTCACTCCAGAACTGTGTACCGTTCCATTCGGAATTAAAAATAGATCATGTTTGTTGGATGGGAATGCCTGTACAAAGCGCTCTAACTCTATTTTCTCGTTATTTGCCTCACTGGCTTCAAGAACTTTGCGAAACTCCTTTGGATCGATGTCTTCTTGGAAACCCAAATAAACCTTGGATCCTGGTTTGGAATCCAGAATGTAATAGGTTTCATCCTGAGTAATGTGCTCACCAAAATTATTGGAAATATATTCTCTCGATGGGTGACATTGGATGGAAAGGTTTCCACCATTAAAGGTATCTAAGAAGTCGAAGCGTATCGGAAAGTAAGGCCCAAAAAGCGTCGCATGTTTCCCTATTATTGCTTTATATTGAAGCAACATCAGGAAATCAAAAGAAACTTCCAACAGAAAGTTATCGCTCTCAAGGATTAACCCATTTTCTGGTGTGATTAATTCGAACGACCAGGCATAATTGACCTCCTCATTGTTCAAACCTTTTACATGTTCCTTCATCCATTGTCCGCCCCATGAGCCCTTTTCAAACCATGGCCTCACCCTAAAAACTGTCCTTGCCATTTCAGCTAAGCCCGCTTCCAGGTACTCTTTGAACATCCAGGTAACGTTTTGCTGCCATTGCCCATCGGCTACGATCTCTATATTTGACAAGATTTCTTTTCTATGAAGATCGGCAACAACCCAATCTACAAAATAGAACCTTTTGTAAAGCGATGTTGCTGCTTGGGCTTCAGAACTTCCGATATTATTCACTGATCCCGCACGCATGCGGTATTGGATCTCATTTTTAGGGATATCAAAATAGACTATCGGAGCATCCCATCCGCTTAATGAAGCGCCCAAACCGATCACAATATTTATCTGGCAATCTGGATCCTGCTGAATAGCGACAAGTTGCTTGCTGAAAAAGTCCGATAGCTTTAAATCTGCCTTTGTACCCCAAACACTTTCTTTGGTGCCCAGATATGGTTCAACTAACAACTCAACTTCTTCCTCTGCTTTTAAATAATCTGCAGTACAATGCCATTTCAGACTAATTCCTTTATCACTCAATCTTGAGTCGATCTGCTGCTGGATAGCATCAAAAAATACCCCAGCGTATCCATCTATGATCACTGTTTTCTGCGCGATAATCCATTCTACGAGGCTGTCATACCCTTCAAATATTTTACCGCCTCCTAGTTTATGAACCGGCAAATGATTGTATGTAATTCTGTTTACAGTTTCATTACTAAGTTTTACAGGTATCAAAGGCTGAGAACTTGCTCTCCAGGAGGTATCTAAAATAGGATCTGTCATATTGAATATTATTAAGTCAAATATAGCCATATGTATCAACATACAAAAGTTTAAATCAAACATATTGTACATACATAACCAAGCTAAGACTATACCTATTTTTCTTTATATTGCCACCGTATTACAGCCCTTCGGACCATGAAAATTGCACTTAATCATAAAAGTTCCGTCCCTCTTCACTTACAGGCAGAGGAACTGTTGCGCAAAATGATTAAAGATCCTCAGTACCAGAATGGTAGTCTCCTACCCAATGAAGTCGAACTTGCCCATCAGCTAAACATATCAAGAACTACCTTGCGACAAGCACTGAATAAGCTAGTCTATGAAGGATTAGTCATCAGGAAAAAAGGTGTGGGCACAAAGGTAGCCGATGCCAAGATCAGCTCGAAATCAATTAACTGGCTCAGCTTTTCGCAGGAAATGAAAGCCAGAGGCATTCCAATTAAGAATTTTGAATTGCATGTAAGCTGGGTTTACCCGGAAGAAAAGATCGCTCAGTTTTTTAACATTAAGACAGATGAGAAAATACTGAAGCTGGAAAGACTAAGAGGTCGGATTGAAGGTCCTTTTGTATATTTTGTCTCTTATTTCCATCCCAGTACAGGCCTCACTGGAGAAGAAGATTTCAAACGTCCGCTCTACGACATCTTGGAAAAAGATTACAATGTAGTCACAGCACTCTCCAAAGAAGAGATTAGTGCTAAATCAGCCGATAAGTTTATCGCAGGGAAATTAGAGACTGAGGTCGGCAGCCCTATACTTTTTCGAAAACGTTATGTCTACGACAATGCCGAGCGTCCAATTGAATATAACCTCGGGTATTATAAAGCCGATAGTTTCATTTATTCAGTCGAAAGCAGGAGAGCTTAATTACAAAACTCCCCAGGCCTCATTCGGCTTTGCACCCATTGTCAACTTTAATGATCCGCCCTTTAAAAGCTCCGAAGCAGGAAATTTAAAGGAGTTCAATACCTTCCCGTTAAGCGTAGCACCTTGAATGTATTTATTAGCTCTTGATACATTTTTCGCTTCAATGGTAAAAGATTTCCCTCTTCCATATTGGTATCCAAGGTCAATTACTACTTTCGGAAAAATCGGACTTCCAATCTCATATACCGGCTCTACACTACAACCACCATCTGTTTGAAATAAACCTAAGGAAGCCATCACAAACCAAGCGCTCATTTGACCCTGATCTTCATCACCCAAGTATGCGTTGGCCAGATCGTAACCATAGTACCTGTCAATAATCGCACGACTCCATCTCTGGGTCAACCAAGGCTTACTGACCCAATTGAAAAGGAAAGCAAAATGCATAGATTGCTGGTTCCCCTGAATGACAGGATAATCCCAGTACTGATCACCTGGAGCGTTAAACCTTAGTCTATTACTTTCACCAAAGCCCCAGGATAACCTTTCAACAAATCTATCTTTCCCTATTTGTTTTGCCAGCCCCGGAACATCTTGTGGAACAAAATAGGTCAGCTGCCAAGCGTTTCCTTCCACATAGTGCTCATTCGCACCAGATTTGAAAGGATCAAAATCAGGGAACCAAGTGCCATCAGATTTCTTGAGTTTGGCGTATCCGGATTCCTTATCTATTACATTTTTCCAGTATTCAGACCGTAAAGTAAATTCTGCTTCAGGCTGCTTTTTACCGAGCGATTTAGCAAACTGAGCCACTGTCCAATCATCATAAGCGTATTCTAGTGTATTGGAGAAACGCCCTTTATCATAGGGTACATATTTGTATTTTAGATAAGCTTCCAGATCCCTGTTTCCTGCAAAACCAAGTCCCACCTTCTGCGCTGGCGTAGTTTGCATTTTATACACTGCGCCAAATGCTTTTTCTGCATCGAAATCCCGGATACCCATTTGATAAGCACCAACTATTAAAGGAATCTCATGCTCTGCTACCATAACCGGGACATAGTTCATGCCTGCCGGCCCCTTTGCAAGCCATCCATTTGCATCATACATTGCAAGCTGGGATTTAACCCATTTAGAGGACCATTCTGGTGTAATCAGATTCCAAAACTGATTTAGGTTCCAAAAGGTATTCCAAAAAGCGTCACAACCCAATGCCAATGCATTAGGGTCTTTTAATTGCTGAATCTTTTTGGTAGCGTCTACCCAATGGCCATCAACATCACTCCAGGTATTGCGACTAGCTAAACCACGATACATGTTACTGTAAAACCTAATCTTCTCCCGGCGGTCATTCGAGCTGATTTGCACTCTCCCAATTAGCTTGTTCCAAGTATCACGTTGTGCATTTCTAACCTGATCAAAGCTCCAGCCGAAAGGTGTTATCACTTCTTTTTTAAGGTTTTGATCAGCTCCCGCTATACTTACCAGCGAGATCCCGGTACGCATCTGAACTACTTGATTGCTGCGGGTATCAAACTCAACAAATGCACCAGCGTCCTCAACAGCACCCGTTTCTACTAAGTCCTTGGTACCTATCAGACCATTCGTCCAGGTACCAAACTTCTTTATTGGCTGATCAAATTCAATTACAAAGTGAACAGTGTAGTCCTGATTAACATCGCCCGACCATGCGTTGGGTGTAAACTGTCTGCTGAAGCCTTCGACTCTATAATCACTTACTTTTTTTAAGCTAACGTTTTTAAGAGAATAAGTATACTCAGCAGGTATCTGAAGATCGATCATTATTCTTGAATCCTGAGCTTTCGGATAAGTATAGCGTTGAAAACCGCAGCGTGTGGTTGCAGTCAGCTCAGCTTTAATGTTGTATTTCTTAAGCAAAACCTTGTAATAGCCTAAAGGTGCTTCTTCAGTAAATTTGTCTATGTCAGATCTGTAGCCATCATCACCAATCCGCTCATCACCACCCTTAATATTCAACACTCCGTTTACTGGGAGCGTTCCAAGGCCAGCCATCGTCCACTCATGGATATGGCTAAATACGCCTACACTTTCAAACGTAGGATCATACCCACTTTGCCAGCCCGAATTTTGATTATCCGGACTAAGTTTCACCATACTAAATGGCATCCACGGTCCCGGTGCAATCATCCATCTTGAATGTGCTGTACCCATTTTGGTTGAAACGTAATCAGCAGGTGTAAATTCCTTGAAGGGTGATCTGGTAACAGTACCACTTTCCAAAAGTATTCCATTGCTAAAGACCTCATATTTACTAGTTGATTTAACGCGTACTGCTGGCATTGGTACTTCAAACTGATACCTTGCACTATCTAAACGTTCCCTGAATATTAGCTTATCATCCAACTTAACGGTGATGACGGGTTTGCCAGACAAATGTTGAACATCAGTTAGCAAAGGCTGAAAGCGCTTACCTTCTAAATTTATCTCATACTTAGCAGGAACAACATTTCTTAAAAAAGCATTCGTATTTGTAGTCAGCTTAACGGACTGAGGTCCGGATAATTTAATCTGGTCAAACACCATCCAGGAACCATCAAGTATAGTAAGCGATACTTCATTCCCACCCTTTTTCAATTGATTCGCCTTAAGCGGAATTTCCCAAACAAACTCTTGAACATTCTTTAGATCCCCTACTACCGCATTATCTGTCTTATGTTTAGGCAACTGCCTGATGTAGCTTTTTCCATTGATGCTTACCTTGAACAATGGTGGGGTTACAGATTGATAGCCAACAAGATCTATCACTAATTTATACTCACCGTCAACTGGTTTATTTTTAAGGCCAAATAAAATGTTCGCACTATGGGTTCTCAATCCTGATGTAGATCCGGTTCCTCCCCAGGCGTCATCGGGACCAGGTAAAACATAAGCAAAATCGGTGTTAACTTTCGAGTAGCCGACAAGGAAAAACCGATCCTCCCAGCCAAAGTCCTGATCTAAAAACTTAGCATAACCCGCAGGGGCCAGCGCCATGTCTTCACTTTTGTTATCTGCCTTTCCAATTTCCCAAATAACCTTTGATTGTCCAATGGAAAGTTGGAAATTAAAAAGGATGAGAACTAATAGTCCAACGAATTTTAGGGTGTAGTCTGACATATTCTAAAATGCTATTTTACTTTTGTAGTTGAAGCATTGAGTTGGCTAATGGCGGTCCACAGTACCCCTGCTTCTCCTCTGAAACTTGAAGAACCTTGCGGACGGTTGTCTGGAGAATACCATTCAAAGAATCCTTTGTTTTTGATTACCCTATCCAACATCGGTGTTAGTGCAGCTCTTGCTTCTGTAATATACCCAAATCTTATCAGTTCAGAAATCATACGACCACCAAACCAGGTCCAGTCGCCGCCATTCTGATAAGAATAAGGACTCATACTACCATTTTTAAATGTGCCTGCTGGATAAACCGGATACAAAGTCAACCCGATAGTAGCAGCCTTGGCCTTGGCAACATTGTCCTGCATCTTTAAATAGGCTTGTTTAACTTCCATTTTACTTAAAAGATTAGCCTCAATAGCAATCGTTGTTCCTCCATGGTAGTAAATTTCTTCTTCATCAAATGTGTTTGGAAACGGAGAGCCATTTAAATAGATATGTGGCTTAAACTTCTGCCTATTCTGGTCCCAAAGATGTTTTCTAATATTACTTTTAAGATCAGCACCTACCTTTATCCAATAGTTACGGTCTGCTTTTGAAAGCGCTGCAAATTCCAGGTAATTATTGATAGCGATTACAAACATAGCATTGTCGTAGATGTCAATCGCCTTATGTGTATCAGCATTAAGTTCTACTCCCCAATCATGTTCTGGCTGGATGTCCCCCCAATCAGAGGTAGTTGCTCCCCAAATTAAGCCATACTTTGTTTCAAATCGATCTTTTAGAAGAAACTTCATTGCTCTTTCCAGTTGTCTCTGGACAGTACCACCTCCTACTGTATCTTTTAAAATACTGTTGTCGCCTGTACTTTTTATGTATTTCGATATCGCCTGAATGAGTGAAGATTCCTGATCCGTCTCTACTGTATTTTTGTGGCCAATATATTCAGGGGCCAAAGCGGATTTATAGTAATTGTAGCCTACGCTGGTATTGCTGGATGGAATGTACCCATCAAGGATGCTCCCATCTGGTTGCTGAAACTTAAGAAAAGTAATAAGGTATTTTTTAACAGTAGCCTTGTCGTTAACTCTTGATGAAACATTAATGAACGTATTGAAATCTCTGATCCAGACCTCACCATATCCATCTCCCGCCGTAAAACCTTTTTTAATTAAGTCTTCAGCCATCTGCTTTACCATATTTGCTTTTGTTGCGAGAGAATCTTCAGTGGATTTAAGCGCGTTGCCTTTAGTGGAAAATGATGTAAATAAGAATAGTAATAAGAAATAGCGGGGATAAATATTCATTGTGCTTTGGTTAATTTAACATACAGTTCTTTAAGCTGCAGTTAGAATGTACATACATAGTTACACAAAAAATTTGATTATTTAAACTTAGCGGTTGCCGATCTCTATTACCTGAAGATCTTGTATTTTGCCTTCAGAAACAGCAAACTTTACCAGCGTTTTTACACGATGCCAACCTGAATTGCCTGCTGCACCCGGGTTTATGTGCAAACATTCTATTTTTTTATCAAACATTACTTTCAGGATGTGAGAATGCCCCGTGATGAACAGCTTTGGGGGATTGGAAAGGATTTCTTTTTTTACTTCTAAACTGTACCTACCAGGATAGCCGCCAATATGGGTTATCCAGACATCAAGGCCTTCCATTGTAAAACGCAAATGTTCCGGGAATTCTTGTCGGATGACCTGATCGTCAATATTGCCATAAACGCCACGTAGAGGCTTAAAGGCTCTTAAAGATTCCGTAACACCAGATCCAAAATCGCCAGCATGCCAGATCTCATCGCAGTCAGCAAAATGCTTGAATACAGCGGCATCGAGGAAGCTGTGCGTATCAGAAATCAAACCTATCTTAGTCATTTGTATTATTTTTATCGTTAGAATTACTTATAATTTGATTACTATACCTCTGGGCCCTGACCTTAAAAAATACCACCTAATCCGAGGGATGAAAACACTTACGGCAGAAGCAATCATGAAAACAAAAAGCGAGCAACATATGGGTAAACAAAGCTTAAAATGCCAAAAAGAAATCCTTTAATAACTGTCTGTATACCTCAGTATACACCTTTTCTGATTCATAAATATAAAAGGTTTCTTCTTTAAATTTTTCATTATGCTTACTCAAACAAATTACTTTTCTAATAACAGGCTTACTGAAATCAGATTGAATGCTGACCACACTTTTTAAATAAAGCCCATAACCGCCAGCCATATTCAGTACCAGATCTGCCTGTTTGACTGGCAGTATTAACCAGAAAAGACCGTCATCAGTCAGCAGATTTGAAGACTTACTAATCAAGCTTTCAAAGAAGCTATCCTCTGCGTGACGTGCAATGCTTTTCCTCTTTTCTAAACTCTTCAAGTCGTTTACAAAATAAGGAGGATTAGATACGATAAGATCGTAATAAAACTCAGGCTCAAAAGAAGCTATATCTTGATTAAAAACAGATAACCGATCAAAAAAAGGGGAATTAAAAAAGTTAAGTCGAGCAGTCTGAGCTGCAGATTCATCTATTTCTACCGCGTCAATCAGGGCAGCATTAAAACGCTGAGCCAGCATCATCGCTATTACCCCAGTGCCTGTACCAATATCTAAAGCACGATAACCTGAAGCAGCCGAAGAAAACCCAACAATAGCACCTAAAATAACGCCATCAGTGTTGATTTTCATCGCACAACCTTGCTGGTCAACCTGAAAATGTTTAAATTTAAAAATGCTCCCCATGCTTTTAAAAAATGTTCCCCATGCTATCAGTAGTTGCCACAAAGGTAAAAAAGCATGAGATATTAGCAGCGATCCTCGGGGTTTTAAAATTTTAACGCTAAATTTGCGTCTTCAAAAAATAAACATGATTTATTTCTTCTCTAGCCCTACAAAGACGGTTTTCGCATTGCAAACAGCAGAAAACATTTCCACTACAGATATCACAAAACTAGAATGGCTCTTTGGTGGCGCAAAACTTCAACAAGAAACAACTTTGAAAAGCTTTTTTGTAGGACCACGTGCTGCAATGATCACTCCATGGAGTACCAATGCTGTAGAGATCACTCAGAATATGGACATCAAAGGGGTCATCAGAATTGAAGAATTCAGAGAAGTCGACCAAGACACTGCAAACTATGATCCCATGCTATCTCAGAAGTATGAGGAGCTTAATCAAGACCTATATACTATTAACGTAAAGCCTGAACCAATTCTTCAGATCACAGATATTGCAGCTTATAACAAGCAAGAAGGTCTTTCTTTAAGCGATGAAGAGGTTAATTACCTGGAAGCCCTGGCTAACAGATTAGAAAGACCACTAACAGATTCTGAAGTATTTGGCTTTTCTCAGGTTAACTCAGAGCATTGTCGCCATAAAATCTTCAATGGCAAATTTGTAATTGATGGCGTCGAAAAACCTAGCTCGCTTTTTAAGCTAATCAGAAAGACTTCTGAGACTCATCCCAATGACATTGTATCTGCATATAAAGACAATGTCGCTTTCATTAAAGGACCAACTGTTCAACAATTTGCTCCAAAACGTGCCGATATTCCAGATTACTATACCTTAAGCAACTTCGAATCGGTAATCTCAATTAAAGCAGAGACTCATAATTTCCCTACAACAGTAGAACCATTCAATGGCGCTGCTACCGGTTCTGGTGGCGAGATCAGAGATAGGCTAGCCGGCGGACAAGGTTCATTACCACTTGCAGGAACAGCCGTTTACATGACTGCTCTTTCTCGTCTCGAAGATGATCGTCCGTGGGAAAAAGGCGTTGAAGAAAGACAATGGTTGTATCAAACACCTATGGATATCCTGATTAAGGCTTCCAATGGAGCAACTGATTTCGGCAACAAATTCGGACAGCCGCTGATCACAGGTTCTGTATTGACTTTTGAGCATGAAGAAGATTCAAGGAAACTTGGATTCGACAAAGTAATCATGCTTGCAGGTGGTGTGGGTTATGGTAAAGCAAGTCAGGCGCAAAAGAAGAAACCTACTGAAGGCGACAAAATTGTCATCCTTGGTGGTGAAAATTATAGAATTGGTATGGGCGGAGCGGCAGTTTCTTCTGCTGACACCGGACAATTGGGTACTGGAATTGAATTGAATGCAGTTCAAAGATCTAATCCTGAAATGCAGAAACGTGTTGCAAATGCAGTTCGTGGAATGGTGGAAAGCGAGCACAACAGTATCGTTTCTATACACGACCACGGCGCAGGTGGTCATTTGAACTGTCTGTCGGAACTTGTTGAAGAGACTGGCGGCTTAATTGACCTCGATAAATTACCTGTCGGCGATCCTACCTTATCTTCAAAAGAGATTATTGGCAATGAATCGCAAGAGCGTATGGGTTTGGTGATTGGCCAAAAAGATATAGAAACTTTACAAAAGATAGCTGACCGTGAGCGCTCTCCAATGTACACAGTTGGTACAGTTAGCAGCGACCATCGCTTTACTTTCAAATCTAAATCCACTGGTGTTAAACCTATGGATCTGGAGCTAAAAGATATGTTTGGAAGCTCGCCTAAAGTGGTTATGGAAGATAAAACGATTGACAGAAAGTATCAGCCAATTACTTACGATGCTGCCTTATTCAATACTTATCTGGAACAAGTTCTACAATTAGAAGCGGTTGGTTCGAAAGACTGGTTAACCAACAAAGTTGACCGTTGTGTAGGTGGTCGCGTAGCGAAACAACAATGTGCTGGTCCGCTTCAATTGCCTTTAAATAACTGTGGTGTAATGGCTTTGGATTTCCAGGGTAAAGAAGGCATTGCTACATCTATTGGCCATGCGCCAATATCAGCATTGATTGACGCCGCAGCAGGAAGTCGCATTGCAATTACAGAATCACTATCTAACCTTGTTTGGGCACCTCTTAAGGACGGTCTAAAAAGTGTGTCCCTATCTGCAAACTGGATGTGGGCATGTAAAAACGAAGGTGAAGACGCCAGGTTATACAATGCGGTAAAAGCATGTTCAGACTTCGCTATCAGTTTAGGAATCAACATCCCAACAGGTAAGGATTCGCTTTCAATGAAGCAGAAATATAAAAATGATCAGGTAATCGCTCCCGGAACGGTAATCATTTCTGCAGCAGGTAACTGCGATGACGTTACGAAAGTGGTTGAGCCGGTATTGCAAAGAGATGGTGGCTCAATTTATTATATCAATCTATCAAACGATGAATATAAACTTGGGGGCTCTTCTTTCGCACAGATCCTAAACAGAATTGGTACCGAAACTCCTGATGTAAAAGATGCTGCTCAATTGATAACAGTTTTTGATACCATTCAACAACTAATCAAAGACGAGAAGATTGAAGCAGGTCATGATATTGGCTCTGGTGGTTTAATTACTACTTTATTAGAATTGTGCTTTGCAGATCTTAATCTCGGTGCAGAAATAGATCTTACCACATTGAACGAAGACGATGACATCAAATTGTTGTTTTCAGAAAACGTCGGCCTTGTTTTTCAGGCTTCAACAGAAGTAGAAGAAATCTTAACAGCCAAACAAGTTAAGGTTTATAAAATTGGTCAGGTGACATCCACTCCTATTTTGACAATCAAAAACGGCGATGCAGATACCTTGAATCTTGACATTGATCATTTACGTGATGTTTGGTTCAAAACCTCTTACTTACTTGACAAAAAACAAAGCGGTCCGGTTAAAGCAAAAGAACGCTTTGAGAACTATAAAAACCAACCGTTAAAATATTCTTTCCCAAGCCAGTTTGACGGACAAAAACCTGTGATAGATGAGACTAAACCTCGTCCGAAAGCAGCTATCATCCGTGAGAAAGGAAGTAATTCTGAGCGTGAATTGGCTAACGCTATGTATCTAGCAGGCTTCGACGTTAAAGACGTGCACATGACGGATCTGATCTCTGGAAGAGAAACGTTGGAGGACATCAAATTTATAGGAGCTGTTGGAGGCTTTTCTAATTCAGACGTATTGGGTTCAGCAAAAGGTTGGGCTGGAGCATTCATGTACAATGAAAAAGCAAGAGTAGCTTTAGAAAACTTCTTTGCCCGTCCAGATACGCTTTCTGTCGGTGTTTGTAATGGTTGTCAGCTTTTTGTGGAGCTTGGACTGATCAATAAAGACCATGCAGAGAAGCCTAAAATGCTTCACAATGAAAGCCACAAGCACGAAAGTATTTTTACCTCATTAACAATTAAGGAAAACAACTCCGTAATGCTCTCTACGTTGGCAGGCAGTACCCTGGGTGTTTGGGTATCACATGGCGAAGGTCGTTTCCAACTGCCATATTCTGAAGACCAATACAGTATAGTAGCTAAATATGCTTATGAAAACTACCCTGCCAGTCCGAACGGTTCAGATTATAATACGGCAATGATGTGTGATGAAAGCGGTCGCCACCTGGTTATGATGCCTCATATTGAGCGTTCTTTATTCCAGTGGCATTGGGC
>JACMPF010000073.1 GCA_014377665.1 Pedobacter sp.
TCTTTGACTTTAATTTGGTGCTACACTTTTAGAGGAGGTCTAAAAACCATCATTATCACCGATACGCTTCAAACATTTTTCCTGGTACTGTCTGTATTTCTTACGCTGTACTTTATCTGTAATAGCCTGGACCTTAATATCTCTCAAACCTTTGAAACCATAAAGAAAAGTGGTTATGCAAAGATTTTCTTTTATGAGGACTTTCTCACGAGCAACTTCCATTTTAGTAAACAGCTGCTTGGTGGTATTTTCGTGACGATCGCGATGACGGGCTTAGATCAGGATCTGATGCAAAAAAACCTGAGTATGAAAACTATAGGTGAAGCGCAAAAGAACATGTTTACCTTTACTGCAGTTTTTGTGGTGCTAAACATTTTCTTCCTTAGCGTAGGAGCCCTACTTTACATATACGCTACAAAAAACGGTATTGAAATTCCACTGGATCATGTAACGGGGAAACTGCGAACTGACTTTTTATTCCCGGAGATTGCCTTCAATCACCTCACACTGATCCCCGGCATCGTATTTATGCTTGGCTTAACTGCCGCCACATTTGCGACTACAGACTCTGCATTGACAGCACTAACCACCTCTTTCTGTGTTGATTTCCTGCAGATGGACAAAGGAGATCAAACCAACTCTAAAACATCTGTAAATAAGAGACATTTGGTTCACGTAGGTTTCTCAATACTTATGTTCTTAGTCATAATTGTATTTAATACCCTAAACGATGAATCAGTTGTAAAAGGAATATTTAGGATAGCTTCTTACACGTACGGACCATTGCTTGGCCTTTATAGCTTCGGGTTATTTGTAAGAAATCGTGGCCTACATGATAAGTTAGTTCCATTTATTTGTATCATCTCCCCTGCAATTTGTTACTTACTCAATGAGTATTCGTCACAATTAATAGGTGGATATAAGTTTAGTGTAGAACTGATTCTGGTAAATGGTCTGATCACCTTTATCGGCTTATTACTGATTAGCAAAAAAACAGAACAGCAGACCAAATTTTAATTAGAAGAACAAAAGAATGACAAGTGAAGAAAAAATAAGAAGTGCGTTTGAAAACAAGAACTGGCAGGAGATTAAGGTTACCGATTCCTGGCAAATCTTTAAAATCATGGCTGAGTTTGTTGATGGATTTGAAAAGCTGGCTAAAATAGGCCCATGCGTGTCTATTTTCGGTTCAGCAAGAACAGCAGAGACAAATAAATATTATGGGATCGCAGTAGAATGTGGTAAACTACTTACCGACCGTGGATATGGAGTAATTACAGGTGGCGGGCCGGGTATTATGGAAGCTGGAAATAAGGGCGCTCACACGAACGGTGGAAAGTCTGTTGGTCTAAACATTGAACTTCCTTTTGAGCAGTTTCACAATAAGTATATTGACCATAATAAGTTGTTGGAGTTCGACTATTTCTTTATTCGTAAGGTAATGTTTATGAAATACTCGCAGGGCTTTATTATCTTGCCTGGCGGTATGGGAACTATGGATGAACTTTTTGAAGCAATTACATTGATTCAAACTGGTAAAATAGCAAGGTTCCCAATTGTACTTGTGGGCAAGGACTACTGGAGTGGCTTGGTGGACTGGATCACAAAAACCATGTTGGACACTGAACACAACATCCACGAAGAAGATTTAAATCTTTTTAGATTGGTAGATACAGCAGAAGAAGCTACTGAGCATATCTTCAGATTCTACGACAAATACGTATTAAAACCTAACTTCTAGAAACTAGAAATGAGTTACACCTCCTGAAACCACGAGCTTCATTGCATCTGCAGCACTCATTTCCAACATTTTTATCTTATCATTATTAACCACGTAAACTTGCCCGGCAAAGGAATAAGAAAAAGGAAAATAGACAATAGACTCGCCAGGCAAACCAATAGCTGAAAGATCGCTTTGGGTTAGAAACCCAATACGTTTAATGTCTCCTTCAACTTCAACAATGACTGGTGTATTAAATTTTTTCTCATCACCAACGAAGGCTTCTGTTAGATCTTTTATGGAAGAATAAATGAACTTTAAGATGGGCAAGCGGTTCATTACACGCTGAAACCAGTTATACATCGGTTCAGTCACGAAATAGGTAACGAAAATTCCTGCAGCAAGGATGATAGATATAACGAGCACTAACCCAAGTCCGGGTATATTTCTGCTGGCACCAGTTTGTGGATCAACACCGAGTATATTGTTGACATTTAACCAGCTATCTACAGTAGTTACGCCCCATATTACAATTAGAACACTCAACGCAATAGGCAATACAATTAATAATCCTTTGATCATATAATTCACGAATGCCCTGCCTAGTTTGTTCATGTTGCAAACTTAAAAAAAATTAAGATGCTTAAACTGTCTTATTTAAAAAAGCGTTGCCCTATTCGTAAAAATAAATCCTTTTAACCCTTTGAGAAATGTTGGTTAATATCTCGTAGGGAATGGTGTCAATTTGATTTGCGAGTTCTACAATACGAAGTTCTGAATTGAAAACAATCACTTCATCGCCGATTTTCACATCTAATCCTGTTACATCGAGCATGCACATATCCATACAGATCATGCCGACCGTGTTAACACGCTTACCATTGATAATCATGATACCCACACCATTCCCAAATTTACGATTGTAGCCATCGGCGTAGCCAATTTTGACAGTAGCAATATCGCCTCCGCCAGACAATACACCTTTTCGGCTATACCCAACAGTTTCATTCGCCTTAAGCTTCTTAACCTGGGTCACTGTGGTCTTTAGAACAGCAACTGTTCTCAGGCTTTGATTATTCAGTAAATTACCATCGAAACCATACAATCCAATTCCGATTCTCACCATATCTAACTGCGCATCAGGGTGCCTGGTTATTCCAGAGGTATTCGAGATATGTCTGATAAATGAATAATTTAAACCTGCTTCTATATCGTTTGCCATATCTGTAAACCTGTTAAGCTGGTGTACAGAAAACTCGTCAAGACTAGCGCTATCGCTACCAACAAGGTGAGAGAATACAGAAATAACTTTCAGCTTATTCGTTTCAGCCAACGTGCGTAAAAGATCTGGAAGATCAGGCTCTTCAAACCCTAAACGGTGCATCCCGGTGTCAAGCTTCAAATGGATCGGGTAATCATAATCGTTGTCATTTAAATAACCACTGAAACTCTTGAGTATATCCAGGCTGTAAATTTCAGGCTCCAGGTTGTGCTTAATAATGGCATCAAAACCTGAAAGTTCTGGGCTCATGACCATGATTGGTATGGTAATTCCAGCCTCTCTGAGCGACACCCCTTCATCAGTGAAGGCTACCGCCAGATAGTCAACTTTATGATACTGTAGCAGATTTGCAATTTCAAAACTTCCGCTGCCATAGGAGAATGCCTTCACCATTGCCATAACTTTTACTCCCGACTTCAACTTATTCCTATAAAACTGGAGATTTTCTGAAAGTGCATTCAAATCTATTTCAAGAACTGTATCGTGGATCTTTTGTGTAATTAGCTTACTTATCCGCTCAAATTCAAACTTTCTGGCACCTTTAACCAAAATGGTTTCGTCGTTAAAATGGAGTGCCGGGAAGTTTTGTATAAACAATTGAGTATCCTCAAAGAATACCTTTTCAAGGTCGAAGAACTCAGCTGAACTAGAGATGTTGGGGCCAACTCCAATCAATCTATGCAGGTTTTTTTGTTTAAGTAGCGCAGCTATTTCAGTGTACAAGATCTCGTTACTTTTACCAGTCTCTACTAAATCAGATAAGATTAATGTTTTCTTAGCATGTTGATTTTGTAAGTTTAGAAAGTCGAGTGCAATTGCAAGCGAAGAAGTGTCTGCACTATAAGAATCATCAATAACAGAACACTGGTTGATCCCTGTTTTGAGCTCTAATCGCATACTTATTCGGGTTAGCTTTTCCAATCTGGCATCGGCCTCTTTTCCTAAATATCCCAGCGCAAGTAATGTAGCCCAACAGATAATCCCATTTTCAACAGACGCATTGTCTCTAAATGGTATCAGACATTCAATCTCGATCCCTTTAAACAAGGCTCTTATATAGCTTTTACTTTGAATTGGCTCAATAAAAAGAATTTGTAGATCCGCTTTTTCTTTTAGGCTCCAGGAGAATTTTGCTTTTCCTGGCAAATCTTTAGGGGATAAACCTGTGGTATAATCCGGACTGTAGATCAACAACTCTGCATTGTTAAACAACTTTAGTTTTTCTTTCAACTTCTCCACATGAGAAAGGAAACCTTCAGCATGGGCCTCCCCAATATTCGTTAGAATTCCTATAGTGGGCTTTATTATTTGAGCAAGACTTGACATCTCTCCACTTCGGGAAATGCCAGCTTCAAATATCCCCATGGTATGTTCCTCTTCGATCTGCCACACAGAAAGTGGTACTCCTATCTGAGAATTGAAACTCTTGGGACTTTTAACAATATTAAAATCACTGGCCAGCAGTTGATAAAGCCATTCTTTCACAATAGTTTTTCCATTACTCCCAGTTATAGCCAACACTTTAAGGTCATACTGGCTCCTATTGTAAGCCGATAAATTTTGAAGGGATAGCAGTACGTCTGAAACGACAAGAATGTTCACATCTTCGTACTTTTCAAGAGATTCCTTCTCCGTTACCACAAAATTTCTGATTCCATTTTTATAGGCGTCATCGACGTATTTATGTCCGTCTCTTTGTGCTTTAAGGGCGAAAAATAAGGATTCCACAGGATAAATCACTCTTCTACTATCCGTAACCAGCTCACTGATCACGGCCTCAGTATCAGAAAACACAGGTGATGCATCTAAAATTTCAGCAATAAGGGCTATGGAATAACTGGCGTGACTCATGGTTCAAAACTACTCATTTTTGTCTCATTGTAAAGGTCCATGAACCCGATTCTATCTTACCAGCATTTAAAAAAGGTTTTCCTGGAATAGGTTGAAAGGGAATCCGCTTGCCGTTACAGGTAACCAATGCTTTTCCATCTAGTTTAGGTAAGAAAACCTGTCCCCGCATATTTGCCGGCAATATTACCTTTAGTGTATATACTTTTTTATTACATATTTTTAATGATATTGAGCCACGTATAGTAGGCATCAATACCTCCGCTTCTTCCAGATCGCCTGTCTGTGGCATAATTGCTACCTCTTCAAATCCTGCAGCAATCGGTTCTATTCCCATCAGCTTTCTGGGAATAATATTTGCAGGTGCAGCACCCCAGGCATGGTTCCAGTCTTGATTAGGCTTATACTTATTGTCCCACGCTTCAAGGGTAATGGTGGAGCCAACCCTGATCATGTTATACCAACTTCTAATTCCTCCATCAGTTAAAAGCTTTCTTGCATAATTACCCTCAAAACCATCATATAAGGACTCCATCAAGAATTGCGATCCATAGACGCTGCTCGCCATACCTCTTGATTTGATGAAGCTCAACACCAAATCCCTATTCGTTTCAGGAACCAAGCCTAGCGTCAAAGCGAACATATTGGCATGTAAGGAAGAATGAGAGGTTACCTCTCCATCCCTATACAAACCGGTTTTCCCCTCTAAAAACACTTTGTTGTAAGCAGTTTTAATTTCGCCTGCTTGTTCTTCATAAAATTCCTGGTCGGATTTCTTTTCAAGTACTTGAGCGATCAACTTCATGTTGACCAACGCTTTGTAGTAAAAAGCATTGACGACTGCATTGTACTCATTGAAGACAAACCCATCAGTTTCGCTTAAAGGCCAGTCTACAATATCCCTTATCTTTCCATTGAAGTTGATCGACTTAGCGAAGTCAGGGGTTTGTAAGCTGGAAGTGGTTGAAATCAATCCGTTCTTTCCTCTTAGCTGCATCAGGGTTCTATTCTTCAAAATCTGATAGCTGCTTTCCAGGAGTTGTTTATCGCCTGTGTACAAGTAATCATTCCAGGAGATGATCAATGCTTGTAAAATCCATTCAGTTGGCCAGGTTGGATATTCCAACAAATAAGCAACAGATTTTCGTGCCATTGAATACTCCCGATCCACACCATAGTGTCCAAGTTGATTGATTAGGGCATCTGCTTCATAGGGGATACGCTCACGATCGCCATCCACATAAACGCCCGCGAAAGAAGTGGCTTTAATGGAATATTTACAAAGATCCCAGATTTTGTTTAAGGTGTCGTTGCTGCTTTTGAAATACGACGCGCTATCATCAAAAGGATAGTGCACCATATCCCGCTGAATATCATCCTTAGCTAGACTTAACGAATAACTATCAATTTCCACATATCGAAATGGAAACACTTCCCCAATGTAATCAGGCATTAAAAACGCCGCAGAACCAGTATTTCTTTCATCTCTCTTTAACTGGATTTGATAGATCTTTGTACCTCTCTCAAGTGGCAGCTTAACCTTCTGGTAGCGAATTGAACCTCCTGGGTTTGCATCAAGCCGGCCCGCTTTCAACGCTTCTCCAAAGCTGACTAATACAGTATCCCCACCATTTTTTGAAGTCAGTTTAAGTGCTAATTGTGCAAAAGCATCTTTACCAAAATCAATAAATGAAAGTTCTGAAGAGAGCCTTTTAACCATTGAAGCCTGTTGTCTTGTTTTCACCAATGCTTCTGCAGAAACGCCATTTTCCGTTAATTTATCAGCTGTCTTAAAGCCTTTAATGTCTGACCAATCACTTTCTCCCCTTGTATTACTCCAGGTTTTCAACCGCCAATAGTATGTTGTAGATGGTTTTAAGGTCAATCCTTTAGCAGTCACAGATATTGAACTGTCTACTTGCTGTTTTGAACTATCCCATATGTTTCCCTCGAATTTTTCAGCTTTTGAAAAAGAATCAGATACAATTAATTGATAGGCAACTTGTCGGGTGGCATTAGCTTTTCCAGAAACTATCCAACTGAAAAGCGGATTTTTCGAATTTATTGATGCATTAGCGCTTTCAGTATTCGCAATTAAGTTGACCAGTAACCCCGTTGGCTTATTTTGGCCGACCGCCACAGATAAAGACATGATCACAATAGCCGTTGCCAAAAATGTTGATTTTACCATTTGTATCCTCAATTACAGAATTCTGAACAGGTTCAATTTAGAATAAAATATCTATAATTGCATTAACCAAATACAAACTAATACTTTAGTACAAATCCTATTCGCTTTCGGCCTCCATTTAAAAAGCTTTATCCCCATCGAACAAACAATTTCATTGCTCTAAAATAGGATTATTTTTTAATCAATTCGTTCAGGATTTGAAGCGATATAATACCATATCGTCCGAAAATGTACTTTTAAAAAGTACGTTGATTTATCATACTAGCTGCCCGTACCGCCTTACTAAAAACCTGTAGATGGGGCAATGTCAATACAGCTATTCCAACTATAAGACTAGTAAGAACCGTACTAGAAAAAAATGACAAATAGTTAAAGAAAGAGAATAATAACAATGCGAATACAGCAATTATTACAAAAGGGAGTGACTTTTTAATCATTTTTTCCCAGCCTTGCATAGTATTTGTAAAGTTTAGTTGTCTCCGTATAACATCAAAAGATAAAGTAGAATGCCATATTCCAAAATAGAATGTAAAGCTCAGGTAAAAGGGCATTAAGGTGCATATGACGTAAATCAGTAGGGTTTGCATCAAAAAATCGCTAAAATCCCTCAGGCTCCAGTTAATACTTTTTCGTACGGTGAAGATGAAAGCCATTATAATGCAAAAACCGATTTTGCAGCAAAGCAATATATTGGCGCCTATTCTAACTATTTGCATAATTGTAAAGCATTTTTTCAGTAAAACGTAAATGAGAGGAGCAGTATCATCAATGTGGTTTGTTATGATGAATAAAATCATAAGTAAACCATAGATAAATATTAGAATAGAATTTAGAATTTTATTATTTTTTAAAATCCAGTCAATTTCCCCAAAATGATATGCCGTGATACAAATAAATACAATCAAAGATAAATTTGGTAAAAAAAACCACAATATGCCGTAAACCAGCATGTAAAGAAGATATTTTGCGAAAAATACTGCCCGGTTAATTCTCCTTTTTTGTTCTGCATATCGTTGTTCTTCCAAGTAAAAATCGAGCGATCCGTGTGGTATGCCAGTGACCAACATGATTATAGTAAGCAAAGTCAATTGTATATTTACCGATAGATTTACCAGTAAACAGATTATGGTAACAACAAATCCCAAAGTCAGGATTCTACTTCTTAATGTAAAGTGTTGAGAAAACATTATTAAAATTTTTTAAGTAATGCTTTTAAAGCAATTTTCTGGGAAAATCAGCAAATATTCTTTGATTTTTAAATGTAATTATTGATATTCTTTAGTCTTAACATTTTTAATAGATGAATTATAAATAAAATTTCGTAAATATAGATCTTGAAACTTTTTAAAGAGTTAATAGCTTTTGAATGCCCGTTCAAAAACTAAAGGGCAATGTATTGCTTTGACAGTCGCCAGTTAATAAAAAAGTACAAGTTAATAAAACATTAACTAATTAAGGCTTTTAACTTTTCGGAACATAAAAAAGGTGCCGTTAAGCACCTTTTTTATGTTTATCTAAATACACTTAGACTATGCTTCTTTTCTGCTAAGCACATATATAACCAATCCAAACCCAATTTTGTTAATTGCGTCGCCTATGTTGTATATAACGTCCATATTCAAGCCTAGATGAACAGGAATCCCGAAAATTCCCCCTGGCGTTCCGATGATGTAGCCAAGCGGATAAATTGCCCAACCGACAAGAACAAACCAACCAAGAGATTTGTTGGCAGCCATGACAGCTAAACTCCCTGTTTTTGCCAGTTTTGCAACTTCACCAAACCAAACAAGGTAAACGATATAAAAGTAAGCAATAGCGGATATTGTACCCCAAAATGCGCTATTAGTAGGGCTTACGGCCTCGCCAATATACCCAGTAACCAACATGATAATTGAAGTAACAATCAGTTTTACCAACAAGCCGGTTTTAGCACCAACTTTTTTAGTAATCAGATAAAACTCCACGCACATTAACGGGACGGTTAAGAGCCAGTCTACATACCTGAAGAACACTGGTGACTGACCAGTTTCGAGATTATAACCCCGCATGTAATAGTAGTGAATGGCAGCGATAAAAGTAATGAGACCCGACACCAAAACAGATGTGCGCCATTCTTTACTAGTATTGTTGACTTCAAAAAAGAAAAATACGGCAGCCGCCATCATGGCCATTGTGCCTACGAAAAAAGAGAAAGCTACGTAATTAGTACTTTCAATAGCCCGAATAGAGCCTTCTGCAAATAATAAATGATTCATATAAGATTTAATTGGTTAAGCAAAGCTAAACGGTTGGTCGATATATGGGTATCGTATTAGCAACAAAATAAAGTAACAATATTAACACGACAAATCAATGTTTTTGCACTTATTAACTATTAGTTTATTAAAGAATTAATTAATATAATTTATTGATTTTCAATGTGTTATTGCATATTTAACGCGAAATTAAAATTCTGCGACCTCAATTTAGTATATAAGATTACCTTATAATGACATAAAACTAAAATAGTTATTAACTTACCTATGATTTTATGGCTTTACACCATATCAGTTTCAATATTTTTCCCATCAGTTTTAGTAAAAAGGTAATACTGCTTATTGCTCCCAGACCGAACCGAAGGTCGGTCTTAACATTCACGATAATTTTTTTAAAGGTAAACAGAACTCCATTAAAAGAAAGATCAAACTCTAAAATTTGGTCTTGTCTGCCTAATTCTATTTCCTGAGTATTGACATAAAACACTCTCCCGCTAACTATGTCATCAAAAATATATTTATTCTTCAATACTTCAATATCCCCTTCGTAAGCATAACCAAATGAAATTGCATTTCCCTCATCGTGATCATATTGTGCAACCTGATGAACAAAATGATATTTCGATTCATCTTGTCCATTCCTAAAAAAGCTATACACAATTAATCGTGTATGGAAACAAATAAGGAGGAGTTCAAGTACCGGAACAGGCCCATTTGATAGAAGGCCCCCTTAAAAAAAGATGGAAAGATAAAAAGCCATATGAACCGAAATTACAACTTGTATAACTCAAATAGGATTACCAATTTTGTGTGTATAGCCAATAACAAATTAAATTAAAAACTTGTATAGCTTTTTTAGGACAGGACAGAGTTAAGGTTGTAATTTGGGCAAGTCCAATACAAGTCCAATGTAAAAGCAATGCAAGTCCAATCTGGCCCGTTTAAAATTGGACTTGCTACTGATTTGCACCGCGTTTGCAATGGTGTTCTTGTTACCTCAATACAAGTTGCACCAAAGTGCCCCTGATCGTATACTGCCGGACTCAATACCAACCTTACTACTAAAGAAAATAAAACTATAATATTAAGCTATGGAGAATCCGTTTCTGGTGATTGATCAAAGACTAGAGAGAATTGAGAAACTATTGGAGCAATTGATACTTACTCAATAAGTCCCCGCTCCAGCTATAGATGCGGTGCCCGAGGAAGTAAAATTATCGCAAGCCGAATTAGCTGCATATCTGGGTGTATCCCTAGTTACTGTTTACAGGCATCAAAAGAATAATGTATTTAGATCATACAAAGCTGGAAGAACCGTTTTCTTTAAGAAATCTGAAGTAGATTCCGCAATGTGTTCTGAGCAGCCTAAGAAAAGGAATCATAAGTAAATTTATTATTCACTTAAA
>JACMPF010000074.1 GCA_014377665.1 Pedobacter sp.
TGGTAGCTACGCCGCTTGTCAAGAGTGGTTATGGTCAGTATTTGCTGAAGTTGATAAAGTAGGTTGGACATGGTTCTCTTGACTATTAAGAACAACAGGTGTTGGCTATGGTAAATATGTTCCAAAGCCCGAAATACCCGCTAATTCAACCTTGGTTTATGATATTGAATTGGTGAGTTTTAAGAAATAGTTAAGAGGAGGGGGTGATCTTGTTAAAAGCCTTCATAAAGTCAAGCAACATATTGTTATTTATATTACCATGATCAGCCAGTGTTTTGGTATCTAAATCAAAGAACTCATGCAGGTCAAAATTGGTATTAAGGTCGATCTTTTCAAATCCCATCTCCCAGGCATCAAAGTTTCGGTTTAAAATGGCCCCCTCTTTAATCACTGTAAGGTGCATGTGACGGCGGTCTTTTTTAATTTTTTGAAAGATATGGGTAACTTCCGCTTCTGGCCCCTCAAGTACTTGAATAAACTGACAGTAATTTTTGTCCTTAAGGTTTCCTTCCACATAGGCCAAAAATCCACTAATTTTATGGCTCTTATTCCATGACCGGGATTCCGCTAAAATAGCATCAAGCTCTTTTTGTGGCAAAGCTTCACAGGCTGTGCTCATGTACATTATCAGATATAACATCATTTGTGGTTTTAACAGAAGACGCTGGTTTAAATAAAGCTGTCTCCGAACTTTATACTCATTTGTTTCACAATTTCTTTAATCTCCTGCTCATCAGATTTTGGATATATTAATAGTGCATTGCCTTCATCAACTACGATAAAGTTGTCTAGTCCTCTAATTACCGCCAGTTTATCTTTACCGATGTGTATAATGCTATTGGTGGTTTCCGTGACATTAATTTGTTGGGCAGAGATGACGTTGTTGTTTTCATCTTTTGGCGCCGCTTCATATAATGAAGCCCAGGTGCCTAAATCTGACCATCCAAACTCTGCTGGAATCGTATATACATTGTCTGCCTGTTCCATAATCGCATAGTCAATGGATATATTTGGAGAATTGGGATAATGTTCATCGATGAAAGCTCTTTCCTCCAGGGTATTGTATACACTTTCGTTTTTCGAGAATAGCTTGAAGATTTCCTCAGAATGTGTTTGTAAAGCTTTGTTAATGGACCCAACTTTCCAGATAAAGATCCCGGCGTTCCAGACATAGTTTCCTTCTGCTAAAAATGCTTTGGCTTTTTCCAGCGTTGGCTTTTCTTTGAATTGTGCCACCTTATGTACTCCTCCATCCTCAGCGCTTTCGTATTGGATATAACCATACCCAGTATCTGGTCGGGTGGGAGCAATACCAAGCGTAACCAGTGCTTCGTACTTCTCCGTATAGGCTAGGGCCTGATTGATCTTTGTTAGAAATACATCTTCGTATAGAATGAAATGATCAGAAGGGGCGACTACAATATTCGCTTCAGGGTTTAGTCCCTTTAATTTGAAAGAGGCATAGGCAATGCAGGGTGCGGTATTGTTTCTGCTGGGCTCACAAATTAACTGGGCATTGCTGATGCCTTCCAATTGACTCAGTATGATATCTTCATATTGACTATTGGTAACGATAAAGATGTTTTCTGCTGGGCATAACTTCAAAAATCTCTCATAGGTAAGCTGGAGCAAGGATTTGCCAATGCCCAGAATGTCAAGAAACTGTTTTGGAAAGTGGTTGCGACTCTTAGGCCAGAAACGGCTACCAACGCCGCCTGCCATAATCAGTACATAGTTATTGCTGTTCATTTAATGAGTTACAAGTTAAATGCATATAATACAAACATATCAAATTAGATGGAATGAAGCAAACCTGTGAAGAATGCAGTAACATTTAATGTAGGCACAATGGCAGCCCAGTCTTTGTCTTTTACGTCCGCTATAACTTTTGCAATACCTTCTGCTAAGGAAATCTTCGCTTTCCAACCTTGCGCATTTAGTTTACTTACATCCATCAGTTTTCTCGGCGTGCCATCCGGTTTTGTGGTATCAGTGAGGATTTCACCCTCATAACCTACTGTCTTTGAAACTAACTGTGCAAGTTCCATTATGGAAACATCCGCTCCAACCCCTACATTCACTAGTCCTGATTCGTTGTACGTTTCCATCAGGTAAAAACAGGCATCAGCAAGGTCATCAACATACAAGAATTCTCTTTTAGGTGTTCCAGTGCCCCAAATGGTTACTGTTTCTTCCTTGTTGCGCTTTGCGGTGATCACCTTACGGATCAA
>JACMPF010000075.1 GCA_014377665.1 Pedobacter sp.
CCATTGATTAGGTTAAGAACATTAATTTCTTTTAAAAAGTGTTCTGGGGTTTCCTCAGTTAAAGATGTACCTGAAGACCCTCTGCCAAAATCAAAGCCTTCAAAGAACTTTTGCCATCCAAACTCAACTGAATATGGGTCGCCTTTATAAGATTGATATAATGATTCTATGTATTCGGCGTTCTCGCCACTGAGATAAGATAAATTATCCATTATTTTTGAATTGCTGTGAGTGTTGCAAAATTAGGATTTTTTACCTTAATAAATAGGTAAACCTCTCTATAAATCTTCAAGAAAATCCACCATGTCACAAACATTTTTAAGTGGAGTTAACTGGTCTTCTACAAGAATATCAAATTCAGAGATCAAACTTCCTGCCACTAACAAAGGCACATTCAGATTATCCATGACCTTAGCAATTATTTTATTGATATCCTTACCTAAGTTAAGCGATGTAAGCGTTATAAAAGCGTATTCAGGCTTGTAAGAGGCTACCACTTTTTTAAGGTCTGAATAAGGAATTTCTGATCCTAAATATAGCATCTCATGACCACATTTTTTTAGTAGGTATCTCGTGAACAACAGTCCAGTTTCATGCATTTCCCCTTCAGGCAAGAATAGAATAAATCTTTTAGCATCATCTTTCACTGGCATATCAAGCTTGTCGATTTCAACGATCATCCGCTCTCTGATAAGATTTGAAGCAAAGTGCTCATGTGAAGGGTCAATTGTCCCCGTTTGCCAAAGCATTCCAACTTTTTTCATGAAGGGGTAGAGGACAAGATCCATGGTTTTGATGAGCCCCATTTCTGCAACACAACCGCTGAGAATATCAGAAAATTGTTTCTCATCATATTCGAGTGTAGCGTTCGATAGATGGAGCATCTGCATCGAATCATTCTTCCAGTCGGTTTTTAGTTGGGTGACAAGATTGTGTATCTGGTTATGGCTCATCTTCGCGATCTTGCTGATCTTGTAGCCGTTCTCGTTCAGCGCGACAACGTTAAGCAACATTTTTAGCTCTTCTTCTCCGTAGTACCTAATATTTGTAGCTGTCCGTTTCGGGGGTACTATATTGTATCGGGTTTCCCAGGCACGAATCGTATGTGCTTTTATGCCTATTAAGGCTTCTATATCGCTAATTGAAAAGTTCTTCACGTCACTGGTGAGAACAAATGTTCAACAAGTTTGTTTAGAAAACAAGTTTTGTTTAATTAATATTCCTAAAAGGAATTTTGAGAAGAGATTAACATCTGAAGATTATGCTGAAACAGCCGGAAAATCAAGTTCGAGAGCTTTAATTTGCTTATCAATATCAAACATCTTTGACTTTAAATCTAAACCCGCACCTGCAACGTTTGCCCAATTGCCCCAGTTGCTGGAAGCGGAATAATCGATGAGCTTTTCCTCAAAATAAGCTGCGCCATTAGTCCAATGTATCTTTAACACGTGAACAAGATACGTTGCCACTAAGAGTCTTCCTGCATGACTGATGAATCCAGTCGTTACCAACTTCGTCATATAATGATCTACCAATTTGTGTCCTGTTTCTCCCTTTTTCCAACGTTCTATCAGATAATCGTCAGTCTTTTCTGGAGATTGGATCCGCATTTCAAATTCTGATTCCTGAAAGAACTTGATGCCATGCTTTTTAAACATGAATCGGTAATAATCACGAAATAACAGTCCAAGGAGGATTCGACTAAAGTTATGGTTGCCACCGAACTGACGTTCAGCGTCCTTTATCATCCAATATACACGCCTTGGAGATAAACACCCGATTGCTAGCCATGCAGAAAGTTTAGCGCTGAACTTGTCTATAGCGGCTTTACCATTGCTCTTCATATAGATTTCAGAATTGGCCGCTAAAAGATTGGTCATGTGCAGCAACCCTGCTTCCTCACCACCATGGAAGTCTTCCCCAACTGAAATCTCCTCACTACTGTCAAACCCCAGCTCCGTCAGTTCCGGTAATACTCCCCAATCTTCGTTTTCAATAAACGTAATTTCTGTTGGAGACTCAAAGCATTCTTTTACAATTGCATCTCGCTCAGTCTTCTTTTTAAATTGGGCAAACAAATCAGGAATATCTTTGATAGGAAAAGGAAGATCCTCCTTATTGTACAAAGTATGTCCTATAAAATGTTTAAGGTTTATTCTTTGTTTCCACAAAACGTCTTCAACCAGTGTAGAAATATTTGTCTCTTCAGGCCCAACCTCCCTATGGTGGTAAACTTCAGAAATGTCAAATTTCGTCACGATATCAGTAATCTGCTCTTCTGGTTTTCCAACTATTAGCAGTAAATTACCCCCAAGCTTCTGAAATTGATCACGAAGAGCTAAAATACTTTCTAATAAAAATCTGGCTCTATTAAAGCCTGTTTTGACAGTATCAAAAGATGTTTGTGTAAAATAACGTGGATCAAAGAAGTAAACAGGAAGAATAGCGTCCGATTTGGCAATTGCTTCCACCAGAATTTCATTGTCATGCAAGCGCAAATCATTTCTGAACCAAACCAAAATCTTCTTTAACTTCATTACCTTGTCTGCCGTCAATATATATGGATAACAAAAATATACGATTTTTTAGGTTAAAAAGTAAACCTAAAGCAATTTTTATATAACAAAATAACTTAAATCTGTTACAAGGCAATTTTTCTAAACTAAAAACCTACAACCCCGTTACTTAACTATGAAACAGCACATTCTTATAACAGGAGCCACCGGAATGATTGGCAAAAAGCTTATCGCAGGCCTTTTGAGGAAAGGCCACAACCTCTCCATCCTAACTAGAAAACCTATCAAGATAAAAGATGTGAAGGTGTTTCTTTGGAATGTCGAAAAAGGCGAGATAGACAAGTCCTGTCTTATGGGGGTTCAAACAATCGTTCATCTCGCAGGCGCAGGTATTGCTGAACAGAAATGGACAAAAGAAAGAAAGAAGCAAATAATAGATAGCCGTGTTGCAAGTACCGAACTGTTATATAAAACAATTAGCGAAACAGCTTCGACAGTAAAGAATTTTATTTCATCATCCGCATCAGGATACTATGGCGATAGAGATGACGAAATATTGTTGGAAAACAACGCTCCGGGCGAAGGCTTTCTTGCAGAATGTTGCACACTTTGGGAGAATGCAGTTGATGTAGGAAAGGAGCTTAATTTAAGAATTGTTAAATTCCGAACTGGATTTGTACTTGGAAAAAGCGGAAGTGGCTTAACCTCTTTAGCAAGACCAATTCGACTGTTTGCCGGGGCAGCTCTTGGAACTGGCAAACAATGGGTTCCATGGATTCATGTAGACGATATTGCCGCTATGTACATGAGCGCAATTGATGATGATTCGTACGAAGGAGCCTACAATGGTTGTGCGCCAAACCCGGTCACTAATGAAATGCTGACAAAGGCTGTAGCTAAAAAGCTTAATCGCCCTGTTTGGCCCATCAACGTTCCTGAAAAAGTATTGGAGATGATTCTTGGAAAAATGAGTATCATCGTTACCAGCAGCACGAATCTGTCGGCACAGAAAATACTTGATAAAGGATTCAATTTTAACTTTGTTCATTTGGCCGATGCGCTAGACGAAATTTACAATTAATGAAGAAAGAAATAAGTATTTGCTGGCTAAGAAGAGACCTGAGACTGGCTGACAATGCAGCATTGTATCATGCCTTAAAAGGTTCAAATCCGGTTCTTTTGTTGTTTATTTTTGACAAAACAATTCTGGAAAAACTCAGTACGAAAAACGATGCCAGGGTCACATTTATCTATCAAACTATTGAAGAACTAAGAAAAGAAGCTGCAAAATATGGTTCATCAGTCCTGGTTCTCAACGATACTCCTGAAAGAGCATGGCAAGAAGTACTGAAAACGTACAACGTTAAAAATGTGTTCGCAAATCATGACTATGAGCCCTATGCCAGAGAAAGAGA
>JACMPF010000076.1 GCA_014377665.1 Pedobacter sp.
GGCGTTGGACAGTTGTCCACAGCGAAGAGGTGTATGTACACGTGTATATACTACTACCCCTAAAAAACCAAACTCAGCAATGCGTAAAGTTGCCCGTGTACGTTTAACCAATGGAAAAGAGGTGAATGCCTATATTCCTGGTGAAGGTCACAATTTACAGGAGCACTCAATCGTATTGATCCGTGGTGGTCGTGTTAAAGATTTACCAGGTGTACGTTATCACATCATTCGTGGAGCATTAGATACTTCAGGTGTTGCTGGTCGTAACCAACGTCGTTCCAAATACGGAACAAAACGTCCTAAGCCGGGACAAGTAGCTGCGGCTCCAGCAAAAGGTGGTAAGAAGAAGTAATTATTAGGAAAGAAAAATGAGAAAGTCAAAACCAAAAAAGAGAATTATCCTTCCTGATCCTAAGTTTAATGATGTTCAGGTAACGAGATTTGTAAACAATATGATGTACGATGGAAAGAAATCCATTGCTTATGATATTTTTTATGATGCAGTTGAGTTAGCCGAGAAAAAAGCTGGCGAAAGTGGCTTAGAAGTGTGGAAACGTGCTTTAACTAACGTAATGCCTGCAGTGGAAGTAAAATCACGCCGTGTTGGTGGTGCAAACTTCCAGGTACCTACAGAAGTAAGGCCAGACCGTAAGATTGCATTAGGCATGAAATGGTTAATTTCTTACGCTCGTAAACGCGGTGAAAAAACTATGAAAGAGAAATTAGCCGGTGAAATTGTTTCAGCAGCTAAAGGTGAAGGTGCAGCAGTTAAGAAAAAAGAAGATACGCATAAAATGGCTGAAGCCAACAAAGCGTTCTCTCATTTCCGTTTCTAATATTTGAAATTATATAATGTCAAGAGATTTAAGATTTACTAGAAATATCGGGATTGCAGCTCACATTGATGCGGGTAAAACTACTACTACTGAGCGTATCCTTTATTATGCTGGTGTTAGTCACAAAATTGGTGAGGTGCACGAAGGTGCTGCAACGATGGACTGGATGGCACAAGAGCAGGAGCGTGGTATCACGATTACTTCTGCTGCTACAACAGTAGGATGGAAATATAGAGGTCAGGATTACCACATCAACATTATCGATACACCGGGACACGTAGATTTTACCGTAGAGGTAAACCGCTCGCTGCGTGTATTGGATGGTTTGGTATTCTTGTTTTCAGCAGTTGATGGTGTTGAGCCCCAATCTGAAACTAACTGGCGTTTAGCTAACAACTACAATGTTGCCCGTATCGGCTTCGTTAATAAAATGGACCGTTCAGGAGCAGATTTCTTGAAAGTTGTTGCGCAGGTAAAAAGCATGTTAGGTAGCAATGCAGTTCCATTGCAATTGCCTATAGGTGCTGAGGATAGCTTTACAGGTGTTGTTGATTTGATCAATAACCGCGGTATTGTTTGGAATGAGGAAGATAAAGGGATGACCTTTACAGAGGTTCCAATTCCGGAAGATATGGTTGATGAGGTTGCAGAATGGAGAGAGAAATTATTGGAATCTGTTGCAGATTACGATGAGTCTTTGATGGAGAAATTCTTCGACGATCCAAACTCAATCACTGAACGTGAGATCTTAAACGCATTGCGTGCAGCTGTATTGGATGCTAAAATTGTACCAATGGTTTGTGGTTCATCTTTCAAAAACAAAGGTGTACAAACTATGCTTGACTATGTGATGGAATTATTGCCTTCACCAATGGATTCAGCGGGTATCGTTGGTACTCACCCTGATACAGGTGAAGAAGTTTTGCGTAAACCAGATGAAAAAGAGCCTTTTGCAGCTTTAGCTTTTAAAATTGCAACGGATCCTTTTGTTGGTCGTCTATGCTTTATCCGTGTTTACTCTGGTAACCTGGAAGCTGGATCATATATTTATAATGCCCGTTCTGAGAATAAAGAGCGTATTTCCCGCATCTTCCAAATGCACGCTAACAAGCAAAACCCAATTCCAAATGTTGGAGCAGGTGATATTGCAGCTGTTGTTGGATTTAAAGATATCAAAACTGGAGATACGCTTTGTGAAGAGAAAAATCCAATAGTATTGGAGTCTATGAACTTCCCTGAGCCGGTTATTGGTTTAGCTATTGAGCCTAAAACTCAAGCTGATATTGATAAATTAGGTTTGGGATTGTCTAAACTTGCAGAAGAAGATCCTACATTTAGAGTTCAAACTGACGAGGAAACTGGTCAGACGGTAATCTCTGGTATGGGTGAGCTTCACCTGGATATTCTGATTGACCGTCTTAGACGTGAGTTTAAGGTTGAGGTAAACCAGGGAGCACCACAAGTTGCTTACAAAGAGGCGATCTTTGGGACAACTCAACACCGTGAAACGTATAAAAAACAATCAGGTGGTCGTGGTAAATTCGCGGACATCCAGGTTGTGATTTCACCAATCGACCCAGACTACGAAAAGGGTGGTTTACAGTTTGTAAACGAAATTAGCGGTGGTTCAATTCCACGTGAATTTATCCCTTCGGTAGAAAAGGGATTTGCAGCAGCGATGGCCAACGGAGTATTGGCAGGTTATCCATTACCTGACATGAAAGTTCGCTTAATTGATGGTTCATTCCATGCAGTCGATTCAGATGCTTTGTCATTTGAACTTGCAGCTAGAATGGCTTACCGTGAAGCATTGCCTAAATGTAAACCAACATTGATGGAGCCAATCATGAAAATCGAGATTCTTACCCCTGAAGAAAATATGGGTGATGTTATCGGTGACATGAACCGTCGTCGTGGTCAGCTTTTAGGTATGGATACACGTGCGGGATCACAGGTAATTAAAGCAACTGTGCCATTGTCTGAGATGTTTGGTTATGTAACTCAGTTACGTACGATCACTTCAGGCCGTGCAACTTCAACAATGGAATTTGACCATTATGAAGCTGCTCCGAAAAATGTACAGGATGAAGTAATTGCTAAATCAAAAGGTAGAGTTAAATCTATAGATTAGTACGAATTAACTTAGCGGGTAGTTATTAATAGCTCTAACTACCTGCTTCATTTAAATAAATATCATGAGCCAAAGAATCAGAATCAAATTGAAATCTTACGATTACAACTTAGTAGATAAATCTGCTGAGAAAATCGTTAAGACAGTTAAACCTACGGGTGCAGTGGTAAGCGGACCAATTCCGTTGCCTACAGAAAAGAAGATCTTCACTGTTTTGCGTTCACCACACGTGAACAAAAAAGCGCGTGAGCAGTTTCAATTGTGTGCCTACAAACGTTTGTTAGACATTTATAGCTCGAACTCTAAAACAGTTGATGCGTTGATGAAACTTGAATTACCTAGCGGTGTTGAAGTTGAAATCAAAGTATAACTTTAGGGCTTGATAATAGGAAAAGGTCTTTCAGAATTATTTCTGAAAGACCTTTTTATTTAGATAAGTTTTTAAATTGGTTATCCCTTGTTTTTGAGCTCATCAATTTTGTTGCGCTCATCCTGCAGTTCTCTCGCTAACTTCTTTTCTTTATCGTTCGCTTTGACTTTGTAAGCATGGTATTCCTGAGACACCTCTTCATACAACCCTTTTCTATATTTAGCCTCCTGTACGCTTTTCGCCGATCGCAGAAAAACTATGGTCAGCAGCAATGCCAACACGATGATGATAGCCCAGACTGCCACGTTATAACTGGATTTTGAAAAAGCAATTCCCAGGAAGCTGATCTGGTCCATCTTTGCGTTGGTTGCAGCTAGCGAGGATTCGGTTCCTGAAATCTCCGACTTTAGTCCGGACACTCCCTTTTCAAGGCTTAATATTTTTTGTTGAGCAGTGGTAGACCGTATCTTTTCGGTTTTGATGGTGTCTTTAACATTTTTCCAAAATTGTGTTAACCTTGAGGGATTGATAAGTTTATAACCGTTTAATGTTTTAGATTTTGATAGCATCAGCTGATATTGTCCTTGCAGACTTGGATCAGCAACAACGGAATCCCTGGACTTAGTCTGTGCCATTAAATTTAGATTTAACAAGAGCAGGGCTGTTAGGAAAAAGGTAATTTTTTTCATTAAGGCAATTTTAGTTTTTCGTGAATATAATATATTGAAATTGTTACTGCTATTGTAACAATGGAAATTTAATTTTATTGTCTTTTAGTTCGAGATGGTATATTTGCAGGAATGTCTGTATTGCTATTTACAATTGTTGTTTTGCTTGGTGCATTCCTCGCTGGACTAGTTGGGTCCATGACTGGATTGGGTGGCGGCGTAATCATTATACCATTGCTTACACTTGTATTGGGCGTGGACATTCATTACGCAATAGGCGCATCAATAATCTCCGTAATTGCAACATCATCTGGATCTGCAGCCGCATATGTCAAAGAGGGTATTACTAATATAAGAATAGGGATGTTTTTGGAGATTGCGACAACGATCAGTGCGATTTTCGGTGCGGTAATCACCGTGTATATTAACCCCTCCTATATCGCAATTGTATTTGGGATGATCCTATTGTTTTCTGCGACAATGATGATTAGAAAAAAAGTGGACAGGTCCGACAATGATACTTCGGGCAAGCTTGCCCTTTGGCTCCGGCTCAACGGTACGTATCCTGTAGACGGGAGTATTAAGAAGTATGCGGTTCATAACGTGATAGGTGGCTTTATGATGATGTTTGTTGCAGGCATCATCTCAGGGCTTCTTGGTATCGGTTCCGGTGCATTAAAAGTGATTGCGATGGACAATATTATGAGGATTCCTTTTAGGGTTTCCACAACCACGAGTAATTTTATGATGGGTGTAACTGCGGCAGCAAGTGCTGTTGTTTATTTCCACAGAGGGCAGATAGACCCGGGAATTGCAATGCCGGTAACCATTGGCGTATTGATAGGCTCTACGCTCGGCGCAAAGATTTTGTTAAGGACAAAACCAGATAAGCTTAAAGTTGTTTTTGCGGTAGTTGTGACTT
The DNA here is from genome assembly GCA_014377665.1 of Pedobacter sp. Classification (GTDB taxonomy): domain Bacteria; phylum Bacteroidota; class Bacteroidia; order Sphingobacteriales; family Sphingobacteriaceae; genus Pedobacter. Next base: position 4,928 of record JACMPF010000076.1, read on the forward strand.
TTCTCGCCTTGCAAATGATTTATAACGGAATGGCAGGAAGATTATGAAAAGGGATGGAAAGTATTTCTTTACAGATAAAGACGTCCAGTTGATCCTTGGAACGTTATTACGTGTTGGTGTGATCTCGTCTATGGCAGTAGTTTTTCTGGGGGGAGTAATTTACCTGATTTCTAGTCATGCAAACCTGGTTGATTACCAGGCGTTCGATGCCGGAAAATCGGGGATGTCTTCAATATTGGCGATTTACCAGGGCGTTTTGCATATGGATGGGGCTGCCATCATTCAGTTTGGGACACTTTTATTGATTTTTACACCGGTTGCGCGGGTAGTTTTTTCCATATTTAGCTTTCTGATCGAGCGAGACTATTTATATGTGGTGATTGGTTTATTGGTTTTGGTGGTAATATTGATAAGTTTGAGCAACAAGCTCGTTGGCTGAAACTAGTTTAAATGATTGGCGTCCTGCCTAAAGAAACAAAATGCATTTATTTGAAAAAATAATGCGCTAACTATTTGAAGATTAAGATTTATTTCCTATTTTTGCCCTCCCTTAACGGGAATGTGTATCCACCTTGAACGAAGCCCTACTGCTTCGATGGGTGTTAAATTAAAAAAAGAAAATGTCAGGTATTATTGGAAAAAAAGTAGGAATGACCAGCATTTTCGACGCCGATGGAAAGAATATTCCATGTACGGTGATCGAAGCTGGGCCTTGTGTAGTAACGCAGGTTAAAACCGAAGAGAAGGATGGTTACGTTTCAGTTCAGCTGGGTTTCAGTGAAGCTAAAGAAAAGAACACCACTATGCCCTTAAGAGGGCACTTTGCGAAAGCAAACACTACACCAAAACGCAAGTTGGTTGAATTTGAGCCATTTGAAGACACTTTAAGCTTAGGTGACACGGTAACAGTAAGCATCTTTAACGAAGGCGACTTTGTTGATGTTGTTGGTACGTCAAAGGGTAAAGGTTTCCAGGGTGTTGTGAAACGTCATGGATTTGCTGGTGTTGGTGGACAAACTCACGGACAGCACAACAGAATGCGTGCTCCAGGTTCACTGGGAGCTGCTTCATATCCTGCACGTGTATTTAAAGGCATGCGTATGGCTGGAAGAATGGGTGGAGACAGAGTTAAAGTTCAGAACTTGCAAGTTTTGAAGGTTTATGCTGATCAAAATCTGGTTGTAGTTAGTGGTTCTATACCAGGAGCCAAAGGTTCTTACGTAATCTTAGATAAGTAAGCAGATGGAAGTTAAAGTATTAAACATTTCAGGAAAAGAGACGGGTGCAACAGTGCAGCTTCCTGAGTCGGTTTTTGGCATTACGCCTGTTGACCACGCAATCTATTTAGATGTAAAGCAGTATTTGGCTAATCAACGTCAAGGTACTCATAAGTCTAAACAACGTAATGAGATTGCTGGTTCAACCCGTAAATTATATAAACAAAAAGGTACCGGTGGTGCTCGTGCGGGAAGTATTAAATCTCCGTTGTTCAATGGTGGTGGTCGCGTTTTCGGTCCTCAACCTCGTGATTATAGTTTCAAATTGAACAAAAAGTTGAAGGTGTTGGCTCGTAAGTCTGCATTATCCTACAAAGCACAGGATTCAAATGTTGTTGTTTTAGAGGATTTCGCTTTTGATTCCATCAAAACTACAAACTATATCAATTTAGTTAGCGCGTTGAATCTAGCTGGCGAAAAGACATTGTTGGTTTTACCTTCACAAAATAACAATATCTATTTATCAAGTAGAAACATTCAGAAAGCGAAAGTGATCACTGCAGATCAGTTGAATACATATGATGTATTGAATTGCGGAAAACTTTTGTTAACTGCTGATTCTCTTAAAACATTGGAGGAGGCATTCGCCAAGTAATATGGAAATTCTAAGAAAACCAATATTAACAGAAAAAGCTTCTGTATTGACTGAGAAGTCAAATCGCTTCACTTTCAGAGTTGAGCATAAAGCAAACAAACTGCAAATCAAAGCTGCTATTGAAAAAATGTACGGTGTTAACATTCTAGCGATCAACACGATGATTGTGACTGGAAAGGTTAAATCCAGAAACACTAAAGGTGGCTTGGTAACTGGACGTAGCCCGAAATACAAAAAGGCTATCGTTACATTGAAAGCAGGTGAGACGATAGATTATTACGCGAACATTTAAGAATTGAATATTTATAAACTATGGGCTTAAGAAAATTTAAACCAGTCACTCCGGGAACCCGCTTTAGAGTAGGTGCCAGTTTTACGGAGATTACAGCAACCAAGCCCGAAAAATCATTGGTTGTATCTTCTAAGAAATCGGGAGGACGTAACAATACAGGAAAGATGACTATGCGCTACATGGGTGGTGGTCACAAAAAATCTTACCGTTTAATTGATTTTAAACGTGAGAAATTTGATATTCCTGCAACAGTAGCTACTGTTGAATACGATCCAAACCGTACAGCACGTATCGCATTGTTACATTATGCGGATGGTGAGAAGCGTTATATTATTGCACCGGAAGGATTGCAAGTAGGGCAAAAAGTAGTATCGGGTGATACTGCAACCCCAGAAGTGGGAAATACTTTGAAATTGAGCAATATTCCATTGGGATCTATTGTACATAACGTTGAAATTCATCCAGGTCGTGGTGCTCAGTTGGCACGTAGCGCTGGTGCTTATGCACAATTGGCTGCTCGTGACGGTAAATACGCAACATTGAAAATGCCTTCAGGTGAGACAAGATTAATTTTGACTACCTGTTTGGCTACGATAGGAGCTGTTTCCAATTCAGATCATGCAAATGAAGTATTAGGTAAAGCTGGTCGTAATCGTTGGTTAGGTCGTCGGCCAAGAACACGTCCGGTAGCGATGAACCCTGTCGATCACCCAATGGGTGGTGGTGAGGGACGGTCATCAGGTGGTCAGCCAAGGTCAAGGAATGGTATGTATTCTAAAGGCTTCAAGACCCGTACACTTAAAAAATACTCAAATCGTTTCATCATAGAGAAAAGGAAGAAATAATGGCTCGTTCGATAAAAAAAGGACCTTATATTGACCATAACGTAGAGAAGAAAGTAGTCTCTATGAATGATTCAGGCAAGAAGTCTGTAATTAAAACTTGGTCTCGCAGATCAATGATCTCACCAGATTTTGTGGGTCATACATTTGCAGTACATAACGGTAATAAATTTATACCGGTATACGTAACAGAAAACATGGTTGGTCACAAGCTGGGAGAGTTTGCTCCAACCAGAACATTTAGGGGTCACTCTGAAAAAAGAAAATAATTAAGAGATGGAAGCAGTAGCGAAATTAAACAATTGTCCAACCTCACCACGTAAGATGCGTTTGGTTGTAGATCTTATCAGAGGTGAGCGTGTTGAGAAAGCTTTACATATTTTAAAGTTTACCAATAAAGATGCTGCAATAAGAGTTGAGAAGCTTTTATTATCAGCTATCAAAAACTGGGAAACTAAAAATGAAGGTTCTCGCCCTGAAGAAAACCAATTATACGTGAAAACGATAATGGTAGGCGGCGGTCGTCAACTAAAAAGGCTTAGACCAGCACCTCAAGGACGTGGTTACAGAATACGTAAACGTTCAAACCACGTGACCTTGGTAGTAGATAGTAAAAACGTTGAAACTCAAACTAATTAACAGAAATGGGACAAAAAGCACATCCAATAGGAAACAGGTTAGGAATCATCAAAGGTTGGGATTCGAACTGGTTCGGTGGCAACAACTATGCTGATAAATTAGTTGAGGACGATAAAATTAGGAAATACCTTGCCGCACGTATCGCTAAAGGCGGTGTTGCGAAGGTTGTGATCGAGCGTACTTTAAAACGCATCACGGTTACAATTCACACAGCACGTCCGGGTATTGTGATTGGTAAAGCAGGAGCTGAGGTTGACAAGATCAAAGAAGAGTTGAAGAAATTGACTAAAAAGGAAATTCAAATCAACATTTTCGAGATCAAGCGTCCTGAGCTTGACGCACAATTAGTTGCAGAAGGTGTCGCGAAACAATTAGAGGCAAGGATATCTTTCCGTAGAGCAATGAAATCTACAATTGCATCAACCATGCGTATGGGTGCTGAAGGTATCAAGATCATGACCTCTGGTAGGCTAGGTGGTGCTGAGATGGCTCGTAGCGAACAGTATAAAGAAGGAAGAATTCCTTTGCATACTTTTCGTGCAGACATTGATTATGCATTAGCTGAAGCTTTAACTACTTATGGTAAAATAGGTGTTAAAGTTTGGATCTGTAAAGGTGAGGTTTACGGTAAGCGTGATCTTTCTCCAAACATCGGTGCTACGAGCAATGCTCCTGGTAAAGGTGGCAGACCAGAAGGTGCATTTGCTGGCGGCAGAGACAGAGACAACCGTGGCGGTGGTGGCGACAGAAGAAACGATAACCGCGGTGGTGGTAATCGTGGCGGAAGAGGGCCAGGTCAAGGGGGTCCCGGTCAAGGTGGTCCAGGTAGAGATAATAGAGGCGGAAACACTCCTAACAGAGGTCCTCGTAAATAATTAGTTAACAGATCGTTTAACGATAATATTAGAATAAAATGTTACAGCCAAAAAGAACGAAGTTCAGAAAGATGCAAAAAGGCAGAATGAAAGGTTTAGCAACTCGCGGTGCTGAATTGTCATTCGGGTCTTTCGGGATCAAATCTTTAGAGTCGACCTGGATCACTAGTCGTCAGATAGAGGCAGCCCGTATTGCGGTAACTCGTTTCATGAAACGTGAAGGTCAGGTTTGGATTAGAATTTTCCCGGACAAACCGGTAACTAAGAAACCAGCTGAGGTACGTATGGGTAAGGGTAAAGGTGCTCCGGAATACTGGGTAGCTGTTGTTAGACCCGGTCGTATTATTTTTGAAGCCGAAGGAGTTCCTTTAGATGTTGCTAAGGAAGCGATGAGATTGGCCGCTCAAAAATTACCGATCCAAACAAAATTTGTAGTACGTAGAGATTACGTAGAGGCATAAGCAAGTTGTGGGTTGAATGTTGTAAGTAACTTGTACTATAACCGCTAGACCCACAACATAAAAATTAATAAAATGAAGAACTCAGAAATCACAGGGCTTTCAAAAGAAGAACTAGTAGTCAGGATTGCAGAAGAAAAGGAAAACTTAGTTAAGTTAAAATTTGCACATACAATTTCGGCTATAGAGAATCCTACCCGTATTAGAAAGGTAAGAAGAGATATCGCCCGATTAAACACTGAAGTGGCTAAGCGTAAAGCTGAGCCAGCTACTGAAACTAAATAACTTTAGAGCCGAAATGGAAAGACATTTAAGAAAAACAAGAAACGGGTTGGTGGTTAGCAACAAGATGGATAAATCGATTGTTGTGGCGGTAGAACGTAAAGTTAAACACCCGATCTATGGTAAATTTGTTAAGAAAACTACCAAATTTATGGCTCATGACGAGAAAAACGATTGCGGTATTGGTGATACAGTACTGATCATGGAGACTCGTCCGCTGAGCAAGAACAAGAACTGGAGATTAGTGGAAATTTTAGAGAGGGCTAAATAACATGGTACAACAGGAATCAAGATTAAACGTAGCCGACAATAGCGGCGCAAAAGAAGTATTGGTTATCCGTGTACTTGGTGGTACTGGAAAGAGATACGCTTCTATTGGTGACAAAATTGTTGTTACTGTGAAAAGTGCAATCCCTTCTGGAAACATTAAGAAAGGAACCGTCTCTAAAGCAGTCGTTGTGAGAACAAAAAAAGAAATCAGACGTAAGGATGGCTCTTACATTCGTTTCGATGACAATGCAGCGGTATTATTAAATGCACAGGACGAGCCGCGTGGTACACGTATTTTTGGCCCGGTAGCAAGAGAGCTGCGTGAGAAACAATTCATGAAAATTGTGTCATTAGCACCGGAGGTATTATAAAATGAAAAAAGAAACAACTACACCAAAAGTAAAAATCCGCAAAGGAGATTTAGTAAAGGTAATAGCCGGCGATTCGAAAGGTCAGCAAGGGAAAGTACTTTCAGTATTGATTACTAAAAGTAGGATTCTTATAGAAGGCGTTAACCTTGTGTCAAAACATACAAAACCAAATGCTGCTACTCCAAACGGAGGTATCATTAAAAAAGAAGCTGCTCTTCATATTTCTAACGTAGCATTAATTGATCCTAAATCGGGTGAAATTACACGCGTTGGCAGAAAGCTTAATGCTGATGGGAAATTAGTTAGGGTTAGTAAAAAATCAGGAGAGGAGATCAAATAATGGCTTACATACCAAGATTAAAGACTAAATATAAAGAGGAAATCGTAACTGCACTTAAAGATAAGTTCAATTACAAAAGCGTAATGCAAGTTCCTAAATTAGAGAAGATAGCTATCAACCAAGGCGTTGGACGTTTCTCTGTAACTGACAAAAAGATTATGGACAGCTCTATTTTAGAGATGAGTACCATTTCTGGTCAGCAAGCAGTTGGAGCTAAATCTAAAAAAGATATCTCAAACTTTAAATTACGTAAAGGTATGCCTGTAGGTGTACGTGTAACTTTGCGTGACAATAACATGTATGAGTTTTTAGATCGTTTAATTTCCGTAGCTTTACCACGTATTCGCGATTTCAAAGGTATCAATGATAAGGGTTTTGATGGAAAAGGTAATTATACATTAGGCGTTACTGAACAGATCATTTTCCCTGAGATCAATATTGATAAAATCAGTAAGATTTTAGGAATGGATATTACTTTTGTAACAACAGCTAATACTGATGTTGAAGCATTAGAACTTTTAAAACAATTTGGATTACCGTTTAAAAATCAAAAAACAGATCAATAATGGCAAAAGAAGGTGTAAAAGCTCGCGAAATTAAGCGCCAAAAATTGGTAGCTAAGTATGCTGACAAACGTGCAGAACTTAAAGCTGCTGGTGATTATGAAGGATTAGATAAGTTACCGAAAAACTCCTCTGCAGTACGTTTACACAACCGTTGTAAAATTACAGGACGTCCTCGTGGTTACATGCGTACTTTCGGTATATCAAGGGTATTGTTCCGTGATATGGCTTTAGCAGGAAAAATTCCTGGAGTGAGAAAAGCAAGCTGGTAGTACGGCTTCCTTTTGCTTAAATTAATTTAAGCATAGAATTAAATTTTAACCGATGGCAGGTCGTCCCGAATAATTAGGAAGGAAACCACTATCACAACTATATAATAATGAATACAGATCCAATAGCAGATTATCTTACAAGAGTAAGAAATGCCATAAAGGCAAATCACAGAATTGTAGAGATTCCTGCATCAAACCTTAAAAAGGAAATTACTAAGGTACTTTTCGATAAAGGTTACATTGCTAACTACAAATTTGAGGATACGACAACTCAAGGAATCATCAAAATAGCTTTGAAGTATAACGCTATTACAAAGATTCCTGCGATTCGTACGTTAACACGTATTAGCAAACCAGGTTTAAGGCAATATGCCGGCGTTGATAATATGCCAAGAGTATTAAATGGTTTAGGTATTGCAATTTTATCTACATCTAAAGGTGTAATGACTGATAAGGAAGCTGCCAGACTAAACATTGGTGGCGAAGTTTTGTGTCACGTTTATTAATTAAAGGAGGATAACAAAATGTCAAGAATAGGAAAAGCCCCAATTAGTGTTCCTGCCGGTGTAACCATTACCATATCTAATGATAATGTAGTTACAGTTAAAGGACCAAAAGGAGAACTTACTCAAGCAGTAGATTCAGATATAACAATCAGTCAGGAAGACGGTGTAATTACAGTTCAACGTCCAACAGAGCAGAAAAGACACAAGGCGTTACATGGTCTGTATCGTTCTTTGTTAAATAATATGGTTATAGGTGTAACAGAAGGTTATAAAATACAACAAGAATTAGTAGGTGTGGGTTACCGTGCTACGAACACAGGTAATACGCTTGATCTTGTTTTGGGATATTCTCACCATTATGTATTCCAAATACCAACAGAGATCAAAGTAACTACAACTTCTGAAAAAGGTCAGACTCCTAAAATTATTTTGGAGAGTATTGATAAGCAGTTGATTGGCCAGGTAGCGGCGAAGATTCGTTCATTACGTGCACCAGAGCCATATAAAGGTAAAGGTATCAAATTTGTAGGTGAAGTGTTAAGAAGAAAAGCGGGTAAATCAGCTTCTAAAAAATAAGTATCATGGCAGGGAAAAAATTATCTCGTAGAGATCGTATAAAAAAAGGAATCAGAAAAAGATTGACAGGTTCCGAAAGCCGTCCACGTTTATCGGTTTATAGAAGTAATAAAGGTATTTATGCTCAAATCATTAATGACGTAACCGGTAGTACAATTGCATCAGCATCTTCTTTATCTAAAGACTTTGCAGGCACTGGAAACAAATCTGAGCAATCAGTAGCTGTAGGTAAATTGGTTGCTGAAAAAGCAATTGCAGCTGGTGTTAAAGAAGTTGTTTTCGATAGAAATGGCTACTTATACCACGGACGTGTTAAATCGTTAGCAGAAGGTGCTCGCGAAGCTGGTTTAGTATTTTAATCGGAAAATAGGATAAGAATGTCAACTATCAATATAAAAAGAGTCAAGACTAGCGAGATCGAATTGAAAGATCGTTTAGTTAGCATACAACGCGTTGCCAAAGTAACCAAAGGTGGTCGTACATTCAGCTTCTCAGCAATCGTTGTTGTTGGAGATGAGAACGGAATCGTAGGTTACGGATTAGGTAAAGCGAAAGAGGTTACTGAAGCAATTGCAAAAGGCATTGATGATGCTAAAAAGAATTTGGTTAAAGTTCCATTGTTAAATGGTACTGTTCCTCATGAGCAAATCGGTAAATTCTCAGGTGGTTTCGTATTAATTAAGCCTGCAGCCGTAGGTACTGGTGTAATCGCTGGCGGTGCAATGCGTGCCGTATTAGAGAGTGCTGGAGTACACAATGTTCTTGCGAAATCAAAAGGTTCATCAAATCCTCACAACGTGGTAAAAGCAACTGTAGATGCGCTAACAAAAATGCGCGATGCCTACACAGTAGCTCAGCATCGTGGTGTAGATTTAAACAAAGTTTTTAACGGATAATATCATGGCTAAGATTAAAATAACCCAGATTAGGAGTATCATCGATAGAAGCGAGCGTCAAAAAAGAACTATGCAAGCTTTAGGTTTAAATAAAATGAACCAAAGCGTAGAAGTTGAAGCGAATGCTGCCATCATTGGTATGGTTAGAAAAGTGAATCACTTGATAGCTATCGAAAGTTTATAATTATTAGGGGTTGCAAATTTCAGTTATATAACTAGATTTGCAACCCTCGTATATGTTTAACCGTTGACCCTGATTAGTGAAAGCGAAGGGCAACACAATAAGTTTCAAAAATGAACTTAAGTAATTTAAAACCTGCAAAAGGTTCTACTAAAAATAGTAAGAGAATTGGTCGTGGTACTGGTTCAGGTCGTGGTGGTACTTCAACACGTGGTCATAAGGGTGCTGGATCTCGTTCAGGCCATAAAACCAAAATTGGTTTTGAAGGTGGTCAAATGCCTTTACAACGTCGCGTACCTAAGGTGGGTTTCAAGCCTATCAACCGCGTGGAGTATGTTGGTGTAAACCTTGATGTTTTGCAAGAATTGGCGGAACGTTTCGAATTGACCAGCATTGATTTTAGTATTTTGCAAGAACATGGTTTAGCATCTAAAAATGACTTAGTTAAAATCTTAGGTCGTGGTGAGGTTAAATCTAAATTAGAAGTTAAGGCACATGCTTTTTCTGCTACTGCATTAAAGGCTATTGAGGCTGTTGGAGGCTCAATCGAAAAATTGTAATTAATGAAGAAGCTGTTTACTACTTTAAGTAACATTTGGAAAATTCAGGAATTGAAGGAGCGGATATTATTTACGCTCATCATTCTTTTGATTTATAGATTTGTATCACACGTGGTTTTGCCAGGTGTTGATGCATCACTTTTAGGTGACAATTCAAAGTCAGGTCTTTTAGGCTTACTGGATATGTTTGCTGGGGGATCTTTCTCTCGTGTTTCAATCCTTGCTTTGGGTGTTATGCCTTACATCTCAGCGTCAATTGTAGTTCAGCTCTTAGGAATTGCGGTTCCTTCGTTCCAGAAAATGCAGAAGGAAGGCGAAAGCGGCAGGAAGAAGTTGAATCAAATTACCCGTTACCTGACGGTAGCAATTACTGCAGTGCAGGCCGCTGGTTATGCTAAGACTCAGGTTCCGCAGGAAGCCATCATTATTGATCATACCTTATTCCTTGTTTTATCAACATTCGTTTTGTCTGCTGGAACTTTGTTTGTGATGTGGTTAGGCGAGAAGATTACAGATAAAGGTATTGGAAACGGGATTTCATTGATCATTATGGTTGGTATCATTGCTCGTCTGCCAATTGCTTTGCAGCAAGAGATCAGCTCGCGATTTGTTGGTGACGGTGGGCTAATTGCCTTGGTTGTGGAAATCGTAGCTCTATTTGCTGTTGTGATGTTCACGATTATGATCGTACAAGGTGTCCGTAAGGTTCCTGTACAATACGCTAAAAGAATTGTAGGCAATAGACAATTTGGTGGTGTTAGACAATACATTCCGCTTAAAGTGAATGCTGCAGGTGTAATGCCAATCATTTTTGCTCAGGCGTTAATGTTTATACCTGCTGCCCTGACTGGTTTTTTCCCGTCACTGCAAAACACATGGCTAACTCAATTTAGTGATTACACTTCATTGGCTTACAGCTTAACGTTTGCATTCCTTATCATTGCATTTACATTTTTCTATACAGCGATAACAGTTAATCCGACGCAGATGTCTGATGACATGAAAAAGAATGGGGGCTTTATTCCAGGTATTAAACCAGGACTGGCAACTTCCAGTTTCATAGATGATGTCATTTCTAAGATTACGCTTCCAGGAGCAGTATTTCTAGCTATAATAGCAATTTTGCCTTCATTTGCTGTTATGTTCGGTATCAAATCAGAGTTCGCGCATTTTTATGGAGGAACATCATTATTGATTCTTGTTGGCGTGGTATTGGATACACTTCAACAAATCGAGAGTTATTTGTTGATGCGTCATTATGATGGATTGATGAAAACAGGTAGAGTTACGGGAAGAACAGGGATACCTGCAGCCGCTGGTAGCAATGCAGTGATTTAGTCAATTAAATGTCCAAAATCTATTATAAGTCTTCCGAGGAGATTGAGCTGATCAGAGAAAGTTCCCTGTTGGTCTCTAAAACGCTGGCTCAAGTAGCTAAGATCATTAGACCTGGCATAACTACAAAAAGTCTCGATGATCTTGCTTATACGTTTATCAGTGATCATGGCGCAATTCCAGCATTTTTGAACTATAAAGGGTTTCCTAATTCACTTTGTATATCTCCAAACGATCAGGTTGTTCATGGATTTCCTAATGAATATATTATTAAGGAGGGTGATTTGATCTCTGTAGATTGTGGTGTTATTAAGAACAATTATTTTGGTGATTCTGCATATACTTTTGCTATAGGGGAAATCAGTTTGGAAAAGCAAAAGCTAGTTGAGGTAACAAAGCGATGTTTGGTGTTGGCGATTGAAAAGGCCGTTGTTGGCTTCAGAATTGGAGATATAGGTTTTGCGGTGCAAGATTACGCTGAAAAAAATGGGTTTGGAGTGGTTAGGGAGCTCGTAGGACATGGTGTAGGAATTAAGCTTCATGAGAGTCCAGAGGTTCCGAATTACGGTAAACGAGGTATTGGGATCAAATTAGAGGAAGGAATGGTAATTGCCATTGAACCAATGATCAATGCTGGGGTTGCCGGGATTAAGTTTTGGTCTGATGGATGGACAGTAACCAGCAAGGATAATAAGCCGTCCGCTCATTTTGAGCATACTGTAGCGGTTAAAAAGGGACAGGCGGATGTTTTATCAACCTTTTCATTAATAGAAGAAGTTTTAAATAAAAAAGACTAGAATATTAATTTTTTTTATTTAATTTTGCAACCCTGTTTGACAACAGCTAAATAAGTAAATATCAATATTATATGGCTAAACAAGCCTCAATTGAACAAGACGGTGTAATAAAAGAAGCGTTATCAAATGCGATGTTCCGGGTAGAGCTGGAGAATGGACATGAGATAATTGCACATATTTCAGGAAAGATGAGGATGCACTATATCAAGATTCTTCCTGGAGACAAAGTTAAATTAGAGATGTCGCCTTACGATTTATCAAAAGGCAGGATTACTTATAGATACAAATAAAATGAAAGTTAGGTCGTCAATTAAAAAACGTAGCGCGGATTGTAAGATTATTCGTCGTAAGGGTAAACTTTACGTTATCAACAAGAAAAACCCTAAGTACAAGCAACGTCAAGGTTAAGAAATTATTGAAGGATGATTAGATTGAATGTATAGGTTACTCAATCTGTTGTTTATTCAAGTAATCAAACATTTAGTACAAATATGGCAAGGATATCAGGTATTGATTTACCAAGAAACAAAAGAGGCGAAATTGGATTAACCTACATCTTCGGAATAGGCAGATCAACTGCACAGCGTATATTGACTGAGGCAGGTATCGATTTAAGCAAGAAAGTACAAGATTGGTCAGATGATGAATTGTCTGCAATCCGTACTATTATTAACGATGGCGTAAAAGTAGAAGGTGCTTTACGTTCAGAGGTTCAGTTGAACATTAAACGTTTGATGGACATCGGTTGTTATCGTGGTTTACGTCACAGAAAGGGTTTGCCTGTTCGTGGTCAGCGTACTAAGAACAATTCTCGTACACGTAAAGGAAAGAGAAAAACAGTTGCAAACAAGAAAAAAGCTACTAAATAAAATTAGTACTGAATAATAATTATGGCTAAGAGTAAAAAAGTTACCAAAAAACGTATTGTTGTTATTGAGCCTGTTGGTCAGGCACACATCAATGCTACTTTTAACAATATCATTGTTACTTTAACAAATAACAACGGTCAAACTATTTCATGGTCTTCTGCAGGTAAAATGGGTTTTAAGGGTTCTAAAAAGAACACTCCATATGCAGCTGGACAAGCAGCATCTGACTGTGGTAAAGTAGCATTTGATTTAGGTCTGCGTAAAGTAGAGGTTTTTGTTAAAGGTCCAGGTTCAGGTCGTGAGTCTGCAATTAGAACATTGCAAGTTTCGGGTATCGAAGTAACCTCGATCAAAGATATTACCCCGCTTCCACACAATGGATGTCGTCCTCCTAAGAAGAGAAGAGTTTAATTTATAATTTTTAAAGCTAAGAGTCTGTAGCTATAGGTTGCATGATACTTTAAAACAAAAGCAATGGCAAGATACACCGGACCAAAGTCCAAAATCGCGCGTAAATTCAGAGAGCCTATTTTTGGCCCTGACAAAGTATTAGACAGAAAAAACTATCCTCCTGGGCAACATGGTGCTTCAAAAAGAAGAGGAAAGCAATCTGAATATTCAGTACAGTTAATGGAGAAACAGAAAGTTAAGTACACTTATGGTGTATTAGAACGTCAGTTCCGTAACCTCTTTACTAAAGCGTCTTCACGTGAAGGTATTACTGGAGATAACTTACTACAATTATTAGAAGCCCGTTTAGATAATACGGTATATAGATTGGGTATTGCTACTACTCGTTCCGCTGCTCGCCAGTTAGTTAGCCATAAACACGTAATAGTTAATGGTGAAGTAGTTAATATTCCATCATACCAATTAAAAGCAGGTGATGTTGTCGCAGTTCGTGAGAAATCAAGAACTCTTGAAGCAATTACTTACTCGGTAGCAGGAAGAGTAATCAATAAATTCAATTGGTTAGACTGGAATGCAAGTGAGTTAACTGGAACGTTCCTTACTTACCCAAATCGCGATGAAATACCTGAGAATATCAAAGAGAACTTGATCATAGAGTTGTACTCTAAATAAAATACAGAGTTAATTGCCTTAAGGGCAATTGATTTTTTTTGCGATACATAATTTAATAACGATCTAAAAACATTATAAATGGCAATTTTAGCATTTCAGAAGCCCGATAAGGTAATCATGCAGAAATCAACTGATTTCGATGGCATATTTGAATTTCGTCCGTTAGAGCCCGGTTTCGGTGTAACAATTGGTAATGCACTAAGAAGGATATTGCTTTCTTCATTAGAAGGTTATGCAATTACAAGTATTCGCTTTTCTGGAGTATCTCATGAGTTTTCTACCATGAAAGGTGTTGTTGAAGATTTAACTGAAATCATTCTTAATTTGAAACAAGTTCGTTTTAAGAAAGTAGGCGATACTGGTGATACAGAAAAAGTTTTTATCGTGGTAAACGGACAAGATCAGTTTACTGCGGGTGACATCACTAAATTCTCTACTAATTTTGAAGTTCTTAATCCAGATTTCGTTATCTGCAATATGGAGAAATCAGTGACCTTGGAGGTAGAGTTGTCCATCAATAAGGGGCGTGGATATGTTCCGGCTGAAGAGAATAAAGTTAATGATGCAGTAGTTGGGGTAATCGCGATTGACTCTATTTTCACTCCAATGAAAAACGTAAAATACACGATTGAAAACTATCGTGTTGAACAAAAAACAGATTACGAAAAGTTGATTCTTGATATCTCAACGGATGGATCTATCCACCCTGAAGAGGCGTTAAAAGAAGCTGCTAAAATCTTGATTCAACATTTTATGTTGTTCTCTGATGAGAATCTAGTATTGGAATCTCAAGCTAAAGAAGAAACTAAAGAAGTTGATGAAGAGATACTGCATATGCGTAAGATCTTAAAAACTGAATTGGTTGATCTAGATCTATCTGTACGTGCATTAAACTGCCTCAAAGCGGCTGATATTCGTACTCTTGCTGATTTGGTTTCTTATGATGTTGCTGACATGTTAAAATTCAGAAACTTCGGTAAGAAATCTTTAACTGAAATTCAAGAGCTTGTAAAATCAAAAAGCTTAACATTTGGAATGAACTTATCTAAGTTCAAACTAGACGAAGAATAACAAATAACAAATTTCAAATAGTGCATAATTCCCTCAGATTAATTTCTATGAGACGGTATGCATTGAATAAACTAAAAAATGAGACACGGTAAAAAAAACAATCACTTAGGAAGAACAGATTCACATCGTAAGGCGATGTTGGCTAACATGGCTTCATCTTTAATTAAGCACAAAAGAATCTCCACTACATTAGCAAAAGCTAAAGCTTTACGTATGTATGTTGAGCCTTTAATTACAAAATCTAAAAATGATACTACGCACTCTCGTCGTATTGTATTTGGATACTTACAAGATAAAGAAACTGTTACTGAACTTTTCCGTGATATTGCTACTAAAGTTGCAAATCGTCCGGGTGGTTACACCAGAATCATTAAATTGAACAATCGTCTAGGTGATAATGCAGAGATGGCTTTAATCGAACTTGTTGATTATAATGAGGTTTACGGTAAAGAATCTGAAGGTGCAGAGAAGAAAACAACTCGTCGCGGGAGAAGCAAAACAAAAAAGGCTGATGCTCCCAAGGAAGCTGTTTTATTAGCTGAAGATAAGGTTGAAGAGACTACTGCAGCAGAAGAAACTCCTGCAACTAAAGAAGATAAAGGCGAATAGTCCTTTTATTAATTTTATTAAAAGCCCGGTTCGAACAGAGCCGGGTTTTTTTATTTACTAATGAACAATTTTATGTCAAGCCAGGCCACTCTAGATCAGCTTAAGGAAGTGTTATTTGCTGTCATCTCTGATAACAAACTTATTAAGGTTACCTTGGGGAACTATCAGGGAAATGACAAACTATTGAAGAACATTTATGTGCGGAAAGTGAGGATCAAAAGGGCTGAAAAGCTTTCTTTTACTTATCGATATAGTACACGGGATGTTTTCAAAAATCTTGACATCTCTGAGGGGATTCAATTGATTGCAAATCTCGCCAGTTACGACTTCAAGATATGTAATGTGTTTTGCACAGATAGAGAGATTTATGTTGAACATAATAACAAGGGAATTATAGTACTTCGACAAAAGAATAAGCAGGTAGTTACCGAGCCATCACTATCGCATGATAAGGCGAAGGCAAGGGTGATAAAGCCAGCTGTTGAAAGAAAATATCTTAATGCATTACAGATTACAGATGCTGTAGGCAAGGTTTATAAGAATTCACAAGATAAATACCGTCAAATAAATCATTACATCGATATTTTAGCGCCTCTAATAAATGAATTACCAGCTGAAAAGACAAAGAATGTAGTCGATATGGGCTCAGGAAAGGGGTACCTCACCTTTGCATTGTATGATTATCTACGGAATATCCTGGGCTTTGATGCGAAAGTTACTGGCGTAGAGTACAGGGAAGACCTCGTTCTATTTTGTAACGAAGTTGCTGTAGATTCTAATTTCGATGACCTTACGTTTTCTCAAGGCACAATTCATGATTTTAATGACGATGATTTCAATATACTAATTGCACTTCATGCTTGCGATACAGCTACAGATGATGCCATTTTTAAAGGCATAATGGCGGGTGCTGATCTCATCGTAGTTGCTCCTTGTTGCCACAAGCAAATTCGAAGGGAAATTGAAAAGTCGAAGGGTGCTGAGCAACTTATTTTTCTAACGAAAAATGGTGTTTTTCTAGAACGCCAGGCAGAAATGGTTACGGATGGCTTAAGGGCTCTAATTCTACAGTATGCTGGTTACAAGACAAAGCTCATGGAATTTGTGTCTGATGTTCATACGCCAAAAAATGTCATGATCGTTGCTACAAGGGTTTACCCGAAGCCGCATCAAGACAAAATGTTAAAGGAAATTCAGGAAGCTATGAATTTCTTTGGTATTGAGCATCATCATCTAGCTGACTTAATGGGTATTTAGGTATGCCTTAATTTCTGTCAAGCTGTCACCATTTTTTTTCTATTTCGGACATCCGTCTTAATGACAACTTAAAATTAGCAATATTTTCTGCCAAAACTCTATTGGCACATTGCTTGTTAAGTGAATGTAAATACAAGATTTTATAACAAATAGAGATAAATAACATGTCAAAAATTATTGGTATAGACTTAGGAACTACAAACTCTTGCGTAGCCGTAATGGAAGGTAACGAACCTGTAGTTATAGCCAACAGTGAGGGTAAACGTACAACACCATCAATTGTTGCTTTTACAGAGAACGGAGAGCGCAAGGTGGGAGAGCCTGCTAAACGTCAGGCAATCACTAATCCAACAAAAACAATTTCATCGATCAAACGCTTCATGGGTAGCAGCTTTGCTGAAGTATCAAAGGAAGCAGGTCGTGTTCCTTACAAGGTTGTAAAGGGCGATAACAATACACCACGTGTTGAGATTGATGATCGTAAATATACTCCTCAGGAGCTTTCTGCTATGATCTTGCAAAAGATGAAAAAAACTGCAGAAGACTTTTTAGGCCACGAAGTAACAGAAGCTGTTATTACAGTTCCTGCATATTTTAACGATGCACAACGTCAGGCTACTAAAGAAGCTGGTGAAATTGCTGGTTTAACTGTCAAGCGCATCATCAACGAACCTACTGCTGCAGCCCTTGCTTATGGCTTGGATAAAGCACACAAAGACATGAAAATTGTTGTTTTTGACTGTGGTGGTGGTACACATGACGTGTCTGTATTGGAACTTGGTGATGGTGTTTTCGAAGTAAAATCTACAGACGGTGATACTCACTTAGGAGGTGATGATTTTGATCATATCATTATTGAATGGTTGGCTTCTGAGTTTAAAGAAGAGAATGGTATGGACCTTAATAAGGATCCTATGGCGTTACAACGTTTGAAGGAAGCCGCTGAGAAAGCAAAAATTGAACTTTCAAGCACAACGTCAACTGAGATCAACCTTCCATACATTACTGCTGATGCTACTGGCCCAAAACACTTAGTAAGAACCTTGAGCCGTGCTAAATTTGAGCAATTGGCTGCTGATCTAATTAAACGTACCATTGATCCATGTAAATCAGCATTGAAAAATGCTGGTTTAAAAACTAGCGACATTGATGAGATTATTCTTGTAGGTGGATCTACTCGTATTCCTGCCATTCAGGATGCAGTAAAAGCATTCTTCGGTAAAGAGCCATCTAAAGGTGTAAATCCTGATGAAGTTGTCGCTATCGGCGCTGCAATACAAGGTGGTGTATTGACTGGAGAGGTTAAAGACGTACTTTTATTGGATGTTACTCCACTTTCATTAGGTATTGAAACGATGGGTGGTGTTATGACTAAATTAATTGAGTCGAACACGACTATTCCTTCTAAAAAAGCGGAAACTTTCTCGACTGCTGCTGACAATCAGCCTTCAGTAGAAATTCATATTCTACAAGGTGAGCGTCCTATGGCTGCTCAGAATCGTACAATTGGTCGTTTTATTCTAGATGGCATTCCCCCATCTCCAAGAGGCGTTCCTCAAGTAGAAGTTGCCTTCGACATCGATGCTAATGGTATTTTGCACGTAAGTGCAAAAGACAAAGCTACTGGTAAAGAGCAGAAGATCCGTATTGAGGCTTCATCTGGTTTAACTGATGAAGAGATCAAAAGGATGAAAGAAGAAGCAGAGCAAAATGCTGATGCTGATAAAGCAGCAAAGGAAGAAGCTGAAAAAATCAACAGTGCTGACGCTTTAATTTTCTCAACTGAGAAACAATTGAAAGAGTTTGGCGATAAAATCTCTGTTGATAAAAAGGCTCCAATTGAAGAAGGATTGAAAAAGCTTAAAGATGCTCATGCTAGCAGAAATTTCGCTGGTATCGATACTGCACAAGAAGAGTTGCAAACTGCATGGAATGCTGCTTCTGAAGATATGTACAAAGCTGGTCAGGAAGACGGTGGCCAGCCTGAAGGTTCTGCTCCTCAAAGTGAAGGTGGACAATCTAATGGAGGCGACAATGTTACTGATGTTGATTTCGAAGAAGTTAAAGATGACAGCAAATAGTCTTTAATTATTTAAACAAGAAAGCCCGGGATTTTAATCCAGGGCTTTCCTGTTTAAGAACTATAATGGACTCTACCAGAGTTTCTCCGGGTAAGCTCCATCCTTAATTAATAGATCTATGCTAGCTTGTACAAAAGCTTTATCCTTTTTGTAGGTTACGCCGAACCACTGACTATCAGTCGGGATTACTTTGAAGGTAGCTTTATCATTGTTTACTAGTGTTTCGCCAATCAGCGGTATAAAAAATTCAGCTTTGGGTTTATCTCGATTCGCAAGGACAAATTCCTTGAACATTTCTTCAGTTAGTTTAAACACAGCAGGCGTGAAGCCCCAGAAATTCATCGATACCGGTGTTTCAAAATCGAGTGGATACTCTAATCCATTTTCTTCATATACAATCGCATCCTCTTTTTTATAAACTTGGGTTCTTTCAGTAATTTCCTCTAGAAAACCACCCTCATCCGTTTTGCAAACGCCACGGGATACGGAGCCGAAATCAGATAAGGTTTTTCCTATTTTATATCCAACTATCGAATAGCTACTATCAGTAGCCTCTTCGTTGAGGAATTCAATCATTTTCTTGAAGGAGTCATAGCCGTAGAAATCATCAGCATTGATGACACAAAATGGTTCTTTAACTACCTTTCGGCCGGCCAAGATAGCATGGGCAGTACCCCAAGGTTTTTCGCGGTAAATTTCTTCCTCAATGCCAAATTGTTTCAGTTCAAAGTTCTGGAAAACATAATCTGTCTCTATTTTTCCATTTAGTTTGGGCTCAAAAATGGATTTAAAGTTATCTATAAACTCTTCTTTTATAATAAACACAACTTTTCCGAAACCGGCTTTTATTGCATCATATATCGAATAGTCAATGATGGTTTCCCCATTTGGGCCAAATCCATCAATTTGCTTCAGACTGCCATAGCGAGTCGCCATTCCTGCAGCTAATATCAATAAGGTAGGTTTCATTAGTTATTTCGTGTATTTAAAATCGTGATCTTTTTTGATGTTTAGCAAAGAGTGGTAGATAAGGCTGATTACATTATCAACATCTTCCTTGTGGATCATTTCGACCGTGGTGTGCATATACCTTAATGGCAATGAAATCAATGCTGAAGGGACACCTCCATTTGAGTATGCAAAAGCATCCGTATCAGTGCCTGTTGAACGGGACGAGGCCTGACGTTGAAATGGAATTCCATTTTTCTCCGCTGTTTCAATTAACAGCTTATTGAGGTTGATTTGAACTGCAGGGGCATAAGAAACAACTGGTCCCTTACCTGCCGATAAATCTCCTTGGGTAATCTTATTGATCATAGGAGTTGTTGTGTCATGAGTAACATCTGTTATTATCGCAATGTTGGGTTTGATTCTGTGTGCAATCATTTCTGCACCACGCAAACCAATCTCTTCCTGAACGCTGTTCACAATATACAATCCGAACGGTAATTTCTTTTTGTTCTCTTTAAGCAACCTCGCAACTTCTGCGATCATAAATCCACCGGCACGATTGTCTAACGCTCGGCCAACGTAGTATCGATCATTTAATACCATAAATTCATCTTCGTAGGTGATTACGCAACCTACATGAATACCCAGATTTTCAATTTCTTCTTTCGATTTACAGCCACAATCCAGAAAGATGTTTTTCAATACTGGAGCTTCTTCTTTTTCGCCATTTCTTGTGTGGATTGCGGGCCAACCGAAAACCGCTTTTACCATGCCTTTATCCGTATGAATGTTTACCCTTTTAGATGGTGCGATTTGGTGATCCGATCCTCCGTTTCTGATCACGTAAATCAGGCCATCAGCGGTTATGTAATTTACAAACCAAGAGATTTCATCTGCGTGTGCTTCGATGACAACTTTAAAGTCGGCTTTAGGGTTAATAACTCCAACTGCCGTTCCATAAGTATCAATAAAACTTTCGTCGATGTATGGCTTTAAATAATCTAGCCACATTTTTTGTCCTGGATATTCAAATCCTGTCGGAGATGGATTATTAATATATTCTTCAAAAAATTGCAATGATTTCTTAGTTACCACCGCAACATGTTTTGGTTTATCTTCTTTTTTCTTTGACATTTTAATTCTTTATTCTTACAAATATATAAACAAGAGTTTAGCTATCAACTTCAGTTTCCAGTTGTAACTCCATGATGACAAAATCTATACCGTGCTCAGAAAAGGGCTCGCCAAAAGGACTAAAGCCAAATCTTTCGTAAAATTTAATCGCGGATAATCGAGCATTGCACCATACCTTATTTCCTTCGTCTTGCCTAATGTAAGCAATGATGTAAGAAAGTAACATCGAACCATAACCCTTACTTTGAAACGGCTCTAACGTGGCGAACTTACGGAATTGATAAATACTTCCCTCATTAAAAACAGACACTACGGATGTCAATTGATCATTGGCATATAGACCAAAGTGAATTCCATCAGGGTCGGAAGGCAATTTTATAGCTTCAAAAGGAAGATTCGGATACATCACTTCGTGACGGATTCGCCATGTAAGCTCATACCTGACCTGTTCAATTTGCACCTGATTAGGTGACATGACGCGTTTTTTTACTGTAGAAATTGTAGATCAAAAAATTGATAGTAATTATCACAGTCGTTCCAACCCAAAACATGGGCCATTGTCCCTGGTGCCATAATACTAATCCGAGAGCCGATTCGCAAGTTGCGCACAAGAATGAAACAGACATAAAAACTGGATTCAAATGGTTCCTAGCCTCTTGTAAAACAACGTAAATTCTAGTTTGATTATTTTGATGGATCACCTGGTGTTCGATATTTATGATGCTTAAATGGCGTAATGTCAGGTCGAATTTGATACATTGTGGTGGATTAATTCTTTCACTAAGCTCTCTCACAAACGGTGCAGTCAATGCTCCAGCAATTCCAAACAACCCAATCTGCAAGGTCTGGAAATTAAAAGGAAGACTGGCAAGATACCAGGCCCTTTGTGCAAACACCCTGGACATCAAAAGCATCAATAAAAAAGTAATTCCCACCTTCATAAAATAAACAGACCAAAAGCCATATAGAAACCCCGCACTTACATTTCGTGCCCTTGAATCTAAAATCCCGAGCAACAAGCAACTAATGATCATGGCAATTGTGGCGGTCTTTCCGGTATGACCTTCCGATAATCCGAAGTCTGTCGTCACGAGAAGCACTGGCGGTTTTCTTAGCATTACAACGGGATATTGCCATGTTTTTTACGGGGACTATTGACCACCTTATTTTCCAACATTTTAAATGCTTTAATCAGCTTAATTCTGGTTTGTGAGGGTTGAATCACCTCGTCTACGAATCCTCTTTCTGCAGCTCTATATGGATTAGCAAAGATATCGGAGTACATTTTCTCTTTCTCCAGCCATTTTTTTTCCGGATGCTCAGCAGAAGAAATCTCCTTCTTGAAAATGATCTCAGCTGCTCCTTTTGCCCCCATGACTGCGATTTCTGCTGTTGGCCATGCATAATTCATGTCAGCGCCAATATGTTTTGAATTCATTACATCATAAGCGCCTCCATACGCTTTTCTGGTGATCACTGTAATTCTTGGGATTGTAGCCTCACTAAAGGCATATAGTAATTTCGCGCCGTTAGTAATGATTCCGTTCCACTCCTGATCTGTTCCAGGTAGGAATCCCGGAACGTCTTCAAGCACAAGAAGCGGTATATTGAAGCAGTCGCAAAATCGTACAAAACGTGCGGCCTTAACTGAGGCATGATTGTCTAAGACCCCGGCAAGGTAGGCTGGTTGGTTCGCAACGATACCGATGCTTCTGCCTGCTAATCTTGAAAAGCCTACGACAATATTTTCTGCATAGTCTTTGTGTACTTCTAAAAAGCTATCTGAATCAACCAGTTCCTCCACAATTGAGCGCACATCATAAGGCTGATTTGCGTTTTCGGGCATTATTGAAGATAATGACGGCCTTGATTCATTACCTGCCGTGTACGGAAGCTGAATAGGGATTTCTTCACAGTTCTGAGGCATATAACTCAGAAGCATCTTCAGATGGTTGATTGCTTCTAGTTCATTTGCGCAGGCGAAATGAGTTACGCCGGATTTTGTAGCATGGGTCGATGCTCCTCCCAATTCCTCAGAAGTTACCACTTCATGTGTGACCGTCTTGACCACGTTGGGACCCGTTACGAACATGTATGATGTGCTCTCCACCATCAGAATAAAGTCTGTGATGGCAGGCGAGTATACGGCTCCTCCAGCACACGGGCCCATTATTGCTGAGAGTTGAGGAATTACTCCTGATGCCTGCACATTGCGATAAAAGATATCTGCATAGCCTCCCAATGATACCACACCTTCCTGAATGCGGGCTCCACCACTGTCGTTCAAGCCAATTAAAGGTGCACCATTTTTCAAGGCCATTTCCATGATCTTACAAATCTTCTCAGCATGTGTTTCAGATAGAGAACCTCCAAAAACGGTAAAATCCTGAGAAAACACATATACGAGGCGACCTGTAATTGTTCCATATCCTGTAACCACTCCGTCTCCAGAATATTTTTCACGCTCCATCCCAAAATCTGTACTTCTGTGGGTGACCAACATTCCTATCTCTTCGAAAGAATTTTCGTCTAATAGGAAGTATAATCGCTCACGAGCGGTAAGTTTACCTTTTTTATGCTGAGCTTCTATTCTTGCCTCACCACCACCAGCATGTGCTTGTTGAACCTTTGTTTGAAGTATATCTATTTTGTTTCTCATGGAGTGCTTTTTAATGTTACCAACGATACTGTAAGCGGGCGGTGAATATATCATCTTCCACATCGGCAGTGTACTGCGGCATCAAAGTATTGTCGTTTACAATGTTCTCATTGTAAATCGTAAGTTTTAATCTTGGATTAAGTAAATAAGTAAGCCCATACCCAATCGTACTAAACTTGATATCACCTGCTGACGTATTATTATCTAGCCCTATTTCTGCATCGCTGATCTGTCTGTTAGGGTCGTACATATCGAACGCCATAATAGCAGTAAACTTAGTCTTTGCAATCTTTTGAGTAATCCAGAAATAGTATCCCGAAAAATCTCGGAGATACAGATCGGTAGTTGGTTGGGCGCCAAAACTTGTGCTAGCCGCGAAGCCGGTTATCGCAGAGGAAGAGGCGACTCCAGGTTGTCTGCCGGCAATATACTCTGCTTTAAGAGAGGTCGCACCAAAATTGTTGTCGTACTGTAGCTGTATATTCAACCCGTAATAGTTTCTCTTCGCATACCAATTCACATTATCCGCACCGGTATTTTTTACATATCTGCCATTTTCATAACTAAAATAATTTTCTGTGTCGCTTCTAACCGATCCCGCATATGCTGAACCCCCAAAACCAACATGCAATCTCTTATTTACCAGACGGTCAAATCTGAACCCTAAATTCCCTATAATGTCCTTCTTGGAATCATAATCTCTGGCTGTATGCCCGCTTCCGTTTACTACTGCCAGGTCGCCATTTATAAATTTAAGTTTTGATGGATGATAACTGATCATAGCACCAATGTCACGTTCGCGTGGCATCAAGGTTTGAAATACTCTGGCTCGCTCAGGGAAATCACGATATCCCGAAGAGTAAACGATAGAGTAACCAAATGGTCTGTTAAATAATCCGACTGTAAATCTTAAATCCTTTGAATTTGGCTGATGAAATTGAATGAAAGCGTCCATTAATGTCAGTCCATTTTGGGTCGCATCAATTTGAAATACGATGCTGGAGAACTTATCTGCTCTGTCTATTTTTAACCTACCCCTTCTAATCATAAATCGCTCATCAGAATTCTTGGCGAAGTCGCCACCCGACCAAGAGTTGATCCCTGCAGATTGCCCCTTTTGATATTGTGTTTGCAGATAGCCGGTAATCGCAATCTCATGAGGGTCGTAAGTGGATGGAGCATTGTTATTTTGCGCAAGCCCAAAATGCGGAATAATTGAGGTCAAAATGAACAAGATTTTTCTCATGTATTGGAATCGAAATTTATAAGCCTAAATTAAACTAATTGGAGCATTTTTTATATAATTGCACTTTAAGATTAAAAAACGGCTTCAATTGTGAAAGTAAATTGCAATTTTTTTACATTTCAAAATAGTCTATTTTGGAATTTTGGACTTATTTTTGAGTACATAATAAAAAATTAACATGTTTTTTAGAAAATATCGGGTTCTTATCGTCGTTGCCTTCTTAGGCATCTTCACCGCGAAGATGATGATATCAGGCGCGCCGGTATTTTTTATTCAGTTTAATAAGCAAATTATGAATGCTGTGATCATGCAAATTGAGCAGGAACACAACAACGATGGAGAGTCAAGCAAAACCGGTCTCAAATACACGGATTACAAATTGGTTGAGTTCCATCACATTGATTCGTACGTTACTTTTTTTAATCACTTTGGCATCAATAATAGCTTTGTCGAGCATTACAAACGGTATGTTGACCCATACCATCCCTCGGTTCCAACGCCACCCCCTAACCTTTCTTAGTTTTTCAATTGTCCGTTCTTTTCTCTAGAGGGCTCAGTCTCATTTAAGGAAAAGAATACTTTTAATTTAATATTACTGAAGTGGTCTCTGTGTGTTTATGCAGCTTGGCTACTTAAAAAAACACACAAATGAAAAACGGGAATTCAGTCTTTTCAAGATTTGAAGTGCAAAAATATATATTGGCAAAAAACCTAAAACGTGACCTTCCAGCAAGTGTAGTCGTATTTCTGGTCGCTTTGCCGCTTTGCTTAGGTATTGCTTTGGCATCAGGCGCCCCGCTCTTTGCCGGGCTCATAACAGGTGTTATTGGTGGAATAGTCGTTGCCTCTTTCAGCGGCTCACAGTTAAGCGTAAGTGGTCCTGCAGCTGGTTTGACGGCTATAGTACTTGGGGCAATAGCAACGCTTGGTAGCTACCCTACGTTCCTACTTGCTGTTGTTTTAGCCGGATGTATCCAGATTATTCTTGGTATAGTCAAAGGGGGAACGATTGGTAACTATTTTCCATCGAGTGTTATCGAGGGAATGCTTGCCGCGATCGGCCTGACCCTGATACTTAAACAGCTTCCCCATGCACTGGGTGTAGATTCTGATTTCTTTGGTGACGAGAGTTTCGCGCAAGGTGACAGCGAAAACACTTTTTCAGCATTAACATCAGCATTCAGTCATTTCGGACTAGCAGCTATTGTGATCAGCGGACTTTCGATTGTAGTATTGATTTTGTGGCCAAAATTCAAAAAGCTGGCTGTAGTACCCGCGCCTTTGGTCGTTGTACTATTAGGTGTTGGGTTAACCTTTTTATTTAGGGGGACACCATATGCTTTAGGCGATAAACACATGGTCGAGATTCCTGTTGTTAGTGGATGGTCTGAATTTCTAGGATTGTTCACCACGCCAGACTTTTCGCAAATTTTAAATGCTAAGGTTTGGATCGTTGCTGCTACTATTGCGGTCGTGGCAAGTCTGGAAACACTTTTAAGTTTAGAGGCTGTTGATAAAATAGATCCTATCAAACGGGTTTCACCAACCAATCGTGAGCTGATTGCACAAGGAACTGGGAATATCGTGAGTGGATTAGTTGGCGGGTTACCGATGACTTCTGTTATCGTTAGAAGTTCTGCCAATGTGAATGCAGGAGGTAGAACAAAGATGTCGGCCATTTTTCATGGGACCTGGTTGCTATTGTCCTTAATTTTTATTCCAGGGCTGATAAATATGATCCCTTTGGCTTGTTTGGCGGCGATACTACTTGTGACAGGATATAAACTCACGAGAATAGCTTTGTTCAAACATATGTATCATAAAGGTTGGGATCAGTTTGTGCCTTTTGTGGTCACCATCATTGCTGTTTTGTTGACAGACCTTCTAAAAGGCGTGGGCGTTGGGATGATATTCTCTATTTTTTACTTGCTACGCACAAATATGCGTAATCCATTCTTTTATAGAATCAAGGAAGATGGTGATAAAAAGAACCTTCGGATTACACTAGCAGAAGAAGTTTCGTTCTTAAACAAAGCGGCTATCGCAGTTGTACTGAATAAGATACCTAAAGAAACAAATGTGATCATTGATGGTTCCAATTCCCGATATATAGATCCTGATGTATTGGAGACCATTTTTAATTATAAGCATAACGCGTATACAAAAGGGATTATAGTTAATTTAGTGGAAATTAAGAAAAACTATACTGTGCCCAAGTTAAATAATAAAATTATCGAAGAAATTAATAGTAATTAAGTTATTATGTGTGCAAAATTAGAAAAACAATCAACAGAACAAATAACGTACGAAGGACTTTTACAAGGTAATAAGGACTGGGTTGCAGCAACTCTTATAGAAGATCCTGATTATTTCAAGAAGCTGTCTGCTGGGCAAAAGCCCCCAATTTTATGGATAGGCTGTTCAGATAGTCGCGTACCCGCAAATCAAATTACCAATACCAACCCGGGTGATATTTTTGTTCACCGCAACATTGCTAACGTAGTTGTTCATACGGATATGAACATGCTGAGCGTGTTGGATTATGCGGTAAATGTACTGGAGGTGGAACATGTTATCGTTTGTGGTCACTACGGTTGTGGCGGCGTATTGGCTGCTATGGGCAATAAACAATATGGCATTATAGACAATTGGTTGA
This sequence comes from Pedobacter sp., assembly GCA_014377665.1. Taxonomy (GTDB): domain Bacteria; phylum Bacteroidota; class Bacteroidia; order Sphingobacteriales; family Sphingobacteriaceae; genus Pedobacter. The sequence continues at coordinate 32,471 of JACMPF010000076.1, forward strand.
GAAATATTAAGGATACATACCGATTGCATTACCATGAATTGGATTTGATCTCAGATTTGAAAAAAAGATCTGAAAGATTGGTGGAACTCAACGTTATTGAGGGTGTATTCAACCTAACTAAAACTTCTATTGTCCAGAACAGGTGGACGAACGGCAAAAAGCTCAGTTTGCATGGATGGGCGTATAGCCTGGAAACAGGTCTGATTACTGATTTGGGCGTTACCTGCGAATCGAATAATCACCAAGATTCTGTATTCAGAATCGACGGTATTGAAAAGGTATTGTAATTTTAAATAGATATCAAAAGGCTCCTTGATTTCGAAATCAAGGAGCCTTTTTGTTATTTTAAAAATGGATATCTGTAATCCTTTGGTGGATCAAATGTTTCTTTAATTGTTCGTGGAGAAACCCAACGTAATAGGTTAATCATTGAGCCTGCCTTATCGTTAGTACCCGAACCGCGTGCGCCTCCGAATGGCTGTTGACCAACAACGGCTCCAGTACACTTATCATTTATATAAAAGTTACCTGCAGCATTCCTCAAATGCTGAGATGCTTTTTCAATCGCATAACGATCCTGAGCTATAAATGCTCCTGTTAAAGCATAAACTGAAGTAGAATCGATAATGTCAAGCACCTCATCAAAATCTGCATCCTTGTAAACATAAATGGTTAACACCGGACCGAATAACTCCTCACACATGGTGGTATATTTAGGGTCTTTCACAACTAAAATGGTTGGTTCTATAAACCATCCCTTAGATTTATCGTAATTTCCACCAGCAATAATCTCTACGGAAGAGTCTGCTTTCGCTGCATCAATATACTTTGCCAGTTTATCGAACGATTTTTCATTGATAACGGCATTGATGAAATTACTGAAATCTTCTGTGCCCCCCATTTTAAAAGTTGCGAGATCTCTCAGCATGTTATTTTTGATCGCTGGCCATCTACTCTCTGCAATATAAACACGGGATGCAGCTGAGCATTTTTGCCCTTGGTATTCGAACGCTCCTCGAATTATTGCAGTGCTTGAAACATCTGCATCAGCAGATTCATGAACCAATATAAAGTCTTTTCCACCAGTCTCGCCTACAATACGAGGGTATGTTTTATACTTATGGATGTTTGTTCCTATCATCTTCCAGATATTTTGAAAAACTGCAGTTGAACCTGTAAAGTGGATTCCTGCAAAATCAGGATGGTTAAAAATTACTTCACCTGCTTCTGGACCGTCGACATATATCAGGTTAATAACTCCATCCGGCAATCCAGCTTCTCTAAAAATCTCCATGATCACATTGGCAGCATAAACCTGGGTGTCAGCAGGCTTCCATACAACCACATTTCCCATCATTGCTACTGATGCAGGTAGATTTCCTGCAATAGCTGTAAAGTTGAAAGGTGTAAGTGCAAAGACAAAGCCTTCCAACGGACGTTGTTCAACTCTGTTCCAAGATCCTTTAGGAGATACTGGTGGTTGCTGTTTGTATATTTCTGTCATATAACTCACGTTGAAACGCAAAAAATCTATGAATTCACAAGCAGCATCGATTTCTGCCTGGTAAGCATTCTTGCTCTGACCAAGCATCGTAGCTGCATTAAGTTTATAACGATAAGGACCTGCGATCAAGTCTGCAGCTTTTAGAAATATTGCTGCACGATGTTCCCATGACAGGTTCTCCCAAGTGGCTTTCGAAGCAAGCGCGGAATCTATTGCTTTAACCACATGGTCTTTGTTTCCAATGCTGTATTTTCCCAACAAATGCTGATGGTCATGAGGAGGGTTAAGGTTACCTTTTTTTTCAGTATGTACTTCCTGTCCCCCAATGTACATTGGTATTTCTACTTGTTTTGAACGTGCCTCTTTTAAAGCAGCTTCCAATAACTCACGTTCTTTGCTGCCCGGTGCATAACCCAGAATGGGCTCATTTACCGGTGCCGGCACGTTAAAAAATCCTTTAAGCATAATAATTTTTGTTAGTTGGGTAAAGATAGCTAATTGCCCTCCTTTACCTGACAAAATGAGTAATAATTCTTATTTTTGAGACCTTTACATGAGCACATACCTAAGATATTTACTCCTTCCGTTTTCATTTTTCTATAGCTTGGTTATTCTGATTAGAAACAAGCTGTTTGACGTAGGCATTCTAAAGTCAAACTCTTTCGGCCTGCCAATTATATGTATCGGGAACCTGGCTGTAGGCGGCTCAGGTAAAACACCTGTAGCTGAGTATATAGTACGACTGCTTGAGGGTAAGCGTGTGGCGATATTAAGTCGTGGATATGGTAGATTAACATCTGGCTTTGTTCTGGCGGACAGAGACAGTACTGCGAGCAGTATAGGAGATGAGCCACTCCAATATTACCATAAGTTCAAAGACGTAACAGTTGCAGTTTGCGAAGATCGAATTAAGGGGATTAATCTATTGAAAGATGAGCATGATGTTATTCTGCTGGATGATGCTTTTCAACATAGAAAAGTACGCGCAGGATTAAATATTCTGCTTTTTGAATACGTCAAATTTTCCCGGCCACAGTTTCTTATACCTGCTGGGAACTTGAGGGAGCCTTTTCAGGGTTTTCGGCGGTCAGATCTGGTTTTGATCACCAAATCTCCCTTTCAACTCCAGAAGAAAGAAAGTGAGAACATCCGCAAAAAGTTTGGCTCAGCTCCTCAGATTCCAGTGTTGTTTTCTTACTTGAACTATCAACAATTAAGATCGGCTTATTCCAACGAAGCGTTAGCCCCCAAATTGAATAGAGAAATAAGCATCCATCTGCTAACTGGTATTGCTAATCCAGACCCTTTGGTTGCATATTTGAAACAGCAGTCAAATAACGTCATTCACCATGAATTTCCAGATCATTATCAATTCAGTTTGCGAGATATATCCGACTTGGTGAATGCTTTCAACGATGATTCTGCCATCAATAAACTCATCATAACTACAGAAAAAGATTCACAGCGTTTATTAGATGCTTCAATAAAAGAATTACTTTTAGATTTGCCTATATTCTATCTGCCTATTCAAGTTATGATAAACGAATCAGACAGGCCAACATTTGATCAAAAGATTTTAAATTATGTTTCAAGCACTACACGAAACCGTTGAATTTATAAAGCGCAAAACGAATAACTTCCAACCGGAAATCGGGATCGTCTTAGGTACTGGCTTGGGAGGCTTGGTCAACGATATTCAAATCGAATATCAGATCATGTACTCGAATATCCCAAACTTCCCTATCTCAACGCTGGAGTTTCATTCTGGAAAACTGATATTTGGAACGCTGGAGGGTAAAAAAGTTATCGCGATGCAGGGTAGACTACATTATTATGAAGGGTACAGCATGCAACAGATCACCTTTCCGATCCGTACTATGAAAGTACTTGGAATTACTCATCTGTTTGTTTCGAATGCTGCGGGCTCTCTTAATCCAGATTTCAAAAAAGGTGAGCTAATGGTTATTAGTGACCATATTAACTTACAGCCTGAAAGCCCGCTCCGTGGTAGTAATGATGCTGATATGGGGCCGCGATTTCCGGATATGAGTCAGCCCTATAAAAGAGATTTAATAACGGCGGCTTTAAAACTTGCTGCAGACCAGAACATTACCTGTCATCATGGTGTTTACATTGCCGTAACAGGTCCAAATCTTGAAACTAAAGCTGAGTACAATTACTTAAGAGTAATTGGGGGAGACGCGGTAGGCATGAGTACTGTTCCAGAAGTAATTGTTGCCAATCATATGTCAATCCCTGTTTTCGCAATTTCAGTACTTACAGATGAAGGTTTTCCAGAAGTATTGGAACCAGTGAGCCTGGAAGAGATTATTGAGACTGCTAAAGCTGCGGAGCCAAACATGACGAAGATATTGAGCCTTTTAATTTCAAAATTATAATGTATATAAAGATATTCCTTCTTGTTTTCTTTTTAGCCCTATCAGTTACATCTAACTTATTTGCTCAGGATCTAAAAACCAAGGTAAATGACAATAAGGAGCTGGATTCGTTGAGAAAGATGGAAGAGGAAGGCAAGGATTCTGTGATTTTTACTTCAAAGTACATTCGTTACACTACTTTGAGACTTACCAAAGACAGTATCCAAACAATTCCCCTTGATACCACGCTTAATGGCTTTCAGAATTTTAGCGTGCTTGTTCAGCCAAGAAGACCTACGGTAGGACTGGGAAATTTAGGACTTTCTGCTCTGCCAATGCTGTTTGAACCGCTTAAAACTATCGGTTTTGATGCTGGTTTCCATACGCTTGATTATTATGCGTTGACGAACGAAGACGTTAGGTATTATCAAGCCAGGGCACCTTTTACCAGCCTTTACTACGTAAACTCTGGTGAGATTGAGCAGGTTTTCAAAGTGATACATTCACAGAATATAAATAAGAACCTCAATATAGGACTGAATTTTAATAGAATTGGAGCAAACGGTAAGTATTCACATCAGCGAGGGGATCACCTTAATGGTGCTCTGTTCAGCTGGTTTCAATCTCCAAGTAAGAGGTATAACCTATGGACGAATATTGTTTTTAATACACTCAAAGCTGAAGAAAACGGTTCTATAAGGAACGATACTATTTTCACAAAGCCAACATTTAGCATAGAAAGAGAAGCACAAGCGACTAGGCTAACTACGGCTAAAAGAATTTACCGTCAGAGGGCATTTATACTAAAACAGACCTATTTTGTTGGTCGGATCGATAGTTTAGCTGAGGCAGCAGGAAGGAAGATTTTGCCTACCAATAAGATTGCATACACATTAAAATATGATGCCAATTCTTACACATTCAAAAAGGATGAAGCAGATGACAACTCCGCATTACCACCCGGCATAGCTGATAAAACCTATACAAACGATAGTACAAGGTATAATCACGTGCAAAATGAATTTATCTATAGCTTCTTTCTGAGGGCTAAATCTTCTGTGCTTATAAAAAACGAACTCAAGCTTGACGTTGGTATAAAGCACGATTACTACAAATACAATCAGTTTGTGCTGTTCAAGGACAATGCTAAATATTATGGCTATAATGCCTCTTTCCAAAATGTCACACTTCTTGGAAATGCCGGATACCGATTAAGTGATAAAATTGATTTAAATGTTGATTTGCAACAAATATTCCAAGGCCGCAACACTGGAGATTTTTTATATGAAGCAAAAAGTAACGTGCTGTTGAGTAAATCTGTAGGCAGAATCATTCTTGGAGCCTACTTTCAAAATAAATCACCAGAAGAAATCTATACCAGATATGTAGGTAACCATTACAATTGGGACAATAACTTTGACCGGACAAAGACAATTAATTTCTCCTTTAATTATCTTAATGAAGAACTGGGTTTTGATGCCGGAGCTCAGTATTATTTAGTTACTAATTATTTGTATTTTTCACAACCGAATGCGAATTCACTGATAATCGCGCCTTCACAATCCGCATCTCCGATAAACTTGTTAAAGATCTCGGCTGGAAAGAAGTTTAAGTTCGGAAAGTTTAACCTTGATGCTTATGTGGTTTATCAAAAAACAGACAATCCTGGCATCTTAGGAACTCCAGAGCTTTACTCTTTCAATACTTTTTATCTCGATCAAACTTTTTTCAAGGTACTAAAGACGAATATTGGATTTGATGTGCGTTACAATACTCCGTATTCAAATTATTCTTACTCAGCTGCTGCCGGACAGTTTTATGTTGGTTCAAGCAGGAAGTTTAATACAACACCAATTATTGATGTTTGGGTAAAAGCGAGCTTGCGTAGAGCCAATCTCTTTCTGAAATTCGATTATGTCAATCAAGGCCTTGATCTTTTAGGATACAATACCATTAACAATTATCCAATGCAGGACAGGGCATTATTCAAATTCGGAGTAAACTGGAATTTCTACGATTAGGTTTTCTGATGTTTTTTCTTAGCTGCAGGAAACAATACGTTGTTTAGAATCAACCGGTAACCAGGTGAGTTTGGGTGCAGGTTTAAATCTGTCGGGGGATCACCAACCTGGTGCTGGTAATCCTCTGGATCATGCCCGCCATAGAAGGTGAATCTTCCTTTTCCTATCTCTCCGTTTAAATACCTTACCTCTTCAGCACCTTTGTTCTCTCCAAGTACGGTGATGTTTGGCTTAACTAATCGTTTCTTAAAAGCCGTCGTTTGTCCCATAAATCCTTTTATAACCTTATCGTGGTTTTGAGTAAGCATTGAGGGAACAAGGTCCCATTTTGCTGAGAAGTCGAACAGCGTAAAGAAATCATTTGATTCGTTTAGAATTCTATTTTGAGTGACATCAATATCTGAGAACTCATAGTTAGAAGGATTGATGTCCAGCCTAAAGTCTTTAAATGCAAAGGTTTTACTATAATCTATCTTGCTTTGTGCTTTTGGATCTGCTGCGTCACCATCAAACATACTTTCACAAATATCAACACCATCGGCGCTGAGAGCGATGTCAAAACTATCAGTGCCAGAGCACATTGCAAATAAGAATCCGCCACCTGAGCAAAACTCTTTTATTCTTTTAGCAACTGCGAGCTTCACTTGAGAAACTTTGCTAAACCCGTTTCGCTTCGCTGTAGCTTCCTGATTTTTTACGTCTTCCCTGTACCAGGTAGCATTTTTAAAACTTGCCCAAAACTTACCATACTGTCCTGTAAAGTCTTCGTGGTGTAAGTGCAGCCAGTCGTAATCAGCCAGTTTATTTTTTAAAACATCGTCGTCATAGATTACGTCGTAAGGAATCTCTGCATAAGTAAGCACCATTGTTACCGCATCATCCCATGGAAGCTTGCTTTTCGGCGAATAAACGGCCATTTTAGGCGCTTTTTCTAACTTTACTATTTCCATGTTTACTTGTGGGTCGCTAATTTCGTTCAACATGGCGGATACCTTTCCATCGGCGAGTACCTGATAAGATACGCCACGGGTTTTGCACTCATCTTCAATCGTTCTATTGTAGTCTATTAAGAAACTACCACCCCGATAGTTTAAAAGCCAACTCACATCTGCCTGCTGTTTTATGCCCCAATAGGCGATTCCGTAGGCTTTCAAATGATTCTTTTGGTCCTCATCCATATAAATAAGAATTGAGGATGCCCGGACGGCTATACTGAGTATGATGAAGAATATTGTGAGACTTAGTTTTTTATGTTTCATAGGTATGTTCCTGTGAATATAACTTTTTTTCAAAATAAAAAGTATTTTATCTAAGTTTGCCCTTCACAAAAAATAATCATGGGTAAAGCAATAATTAAAACAGAGAAAGGTGAAATGACTGTTCAGTTCTACGAACAAGATGCACCTATAGCGGTTGCTAACTTTAAAAAATTAGCAGGAGAAGGATTTTATGATGGCGTAAGCTTTCACCGAGTAATTCCAAATTTCATGATTCAGGGCGGTTGTCCAAACTCAAAAGATCCTAGCAAGGCGCACCTTGCAGGTACTGGCGGTCCGGGTTATAAAATTGACTGTGAATTAACTGGAGAAAACCAATATCACGATCGTGGTGTCCTTTCTATGGCACATTCGGGAAGAAATACAGGTGGTTCGCAGTTCTTTATCTGCCACAGCAGAGACAATACTGCTCATTTAGATAGAAATCATACCTGCTTCGGGAAGGTAATTGAGAATATTGATCTTGTTGACGACATCAAACAAGGCGATAAGATTTTAAGCATTGAAGTTTTAGAAGATTAATTCTGAACTTTTCAAAAAACAAATGATATGAATTTAAGAGGAATAGTTGCAGTATCTGGTAGACCAGGTTTGTATAAATTAGTTGGACAAAATAAAGGCGGTTATGTTCTTGAAAGCCTTGATGCTCAAAAAGTTAAAATAGTTGCAAATATTACTACAACTAAACTGGCATCATTGGAAGACATCACGATTTATGGTGAAGATGACGATTTAAAACTGGTTAATGTTTTGGTCAACATAGTTGGAGCAAAAGGTACCGTGCCTGATGCTAAATCTGATGCGAAAGCTTTGAAGTCTTTCTTCGAAGAGGTTGCTCCTAATCATGACCAGGAAAAGGTTTACTCATCAGATATGAAGAAAATCATCACCTGGTACCATTTGTTAAAAGATCTTCCACTTTTCACTGAAACGCCTGCAGCGGAAGCTGGCGAAACCGATGGCATTAAAACTGAAGAGAAAGCAGAGAAAAAACCTAAAGCTACTCCTAAACCATCCAATGCTAAAGCTCCGGCTAAGACTTCTCAACCAGCTAAAAAGGCTAGTATGACTAGTAAAAAGGGAGTATAAGCAATTAAATTTTTTGAAAATATCTTGAAGGCGTCCTAAAAGGCGCCTTTTTCTATACTACTCGTTGTAGTTTACAAAGGCATTTAACGGCTTTATCTCCTTGTTGCTACCGCCTATCTCAATCCGGGGTGGAACCAACGCGGTACCAACCTACAAAAAGAAGCACAACATTTTCGACGTCTGAAGATTAAGTAAATAAAATAAATGATTCAGTGTACAATATACACTATGGTATGACGTTTGCTATGTATAACAAAGATGCAAAATAGGTATTTGTGATTAAATTATAAGAGTTTGTGCTTTCCCTAAGGTGATTTGTGTGTGTTTTTACCGACAAAGGAAATAAAGAGAAAACCGGTTCATACGGGTTTATATTTGGTTAGAAAGGGGATGTTTCGTGGATGCGACATCCCTTTTTATTGTTTAAACTGGTGGTAATTAAGATTATGCTGCACAGAATGTATCTAAATAAACAACTCACTACTCAGTTCTTAAGCCATTGCTGTAAGTTTGTATTAAATCATAAATACATGTCAAAGACAAAACTTACAATAAACAATAACGGATCGGTTAAAATTGAAGGCGATTTTGAAATAGTGGACAGAAGTGGAAATGAATATGGATTACAAGGAAGAACTGTTCTCTCAATTTGTCGTTGTGGTCTTTCAAAAAACAAACCTTTCTGTGATGGCGCACATAATGGCCATTTTGAGCATGAAGCAATAGCTTTTGATCTACCTCCGAAAAAAGTTTAGGAAAAATTCCTAAATTGGACCATGAGAAAATTATTCGCATGCTTTGCATTAAGTGTTTTGGTTCAATTAGTTTCTGCTCAGAATAATCCGGAAAAAACAGCTTTTCAGACAGGAAGTCCATGGAGACCAGAAATTGATGTCAGATCGGATATAGCGATTATCTACGGGGCAAATGACCGTAAAAATATGACATTCCAAGAAAGAGTAAAATCTTGGCGAGACCGCGGTTATCAAACAGATTTTATGACCGGAATCGCTTGGGGTGATTACGGAGATTATTTTCTCGGAAAGTGGGATGGGCAAAATCATATGGGTATTGGCCAAGTTCAGATGAATGGGGATACCATCTGGCATAATAAAGGAGTGGTTCCTTACATTGTGCCTGTAAAATCGTTCATAGAATATATGAAAACGGCAGTAGTAAAAAAGGTGATTGATGCGGGAATCACAAATGTATTTTTAGAAGAGCCAGAATTCTGGGCAAGAGCTGGATATGAGCAACCTTTTAAGGAAGAATGGCAACGCTATTATGGATTTCCCTGGAGAGCTCAACATTTATCAGCAGAGAACACCTACCTCTCAAATAAGCTTAAATATCAACTCTACTTTGATGCGATCAAAGAAGTTTCTGGCTATGCAAAGACGTATGGTAAGAGTAAAGGCCTAAACATCCGAGTATATATTGCGACTCATTCCCTTGTTAACTATGCTTCCTGGAAAATTGTTAGTCCTGAGGCAAGCCTCGCGTCACTTCCCGGCATAGATGGGTACATTGCACAAGTTTGGACGGGTACCGCAAGGGAACCTGTTTTTTACAACGGTTTATCAAAGGAACGCGTATTCGAAAATGCATTTCTGGAATATGGTTCCATGGTGTCGATGACAGCTCCAACGAAAAGAAAATTGTTCTTTCTAACAGACCCCATTGAAGATCGCGAGCATGACTGGGCCGATTATAAGCGTAATTATGAAGCTACTTTCGTAGCAAAACTCATGTACCCTATGGTAGCAGATTATGAAGTTATGCCATGGCCCGAAAGAATATATACCCGTCCATATAAGGTGGCTAATAGCACTGAGCAAGTATTGATTCCTCAATACTATTCTACTCAAATGCAGGTGATGGTTAATTCACTAAACAGCATTCAAGTATCCGACAATAAAGTTTCCGGCGTAAATAGCATCGGCGTTCTGATGGGCAACTCGTTGATGTTTCAGAGCTATCCATCTCATGACGGTTATGAAGACCCCTACTTTTCCAATTTCTACGGGCAAACAATTCCACTCTTGAAGCACGGTATTCCAGTGCAGACTGTTCATATGGAAAATCTTTCCTATGTGGCATCTCTAAAGGATATTAAAGTATTGCTGGTAAGCTATTCAAATATGAAACCGAATTCAGCAGAGGTGCATACGTACATCTCAAATTGGGTTCGGAATGGAGGAGTGCTTATTTATTGCGGAAGAGACAATGACCCTTATCAAACTGTCTTGGAGTGGTGGAATTCCTCAGGAAATGCATTTAAATCTCCTGCAGAACACCTCTTTTACACTTTGGGGATCAAGCCTTCACTCAGTAATAATCAAGATTTTGTAGTTGGGAAGGGAGCTGTGCATGTGCTTAGAAAGAATCCTAAGGAGTTTGTAATGGAAATCTCAGGTGCCGACGTATTGCTCTCTACTATTAAGCTTGCCTATGAAAGAGATGCCAAAGCTGGATTATTAAATTTTAAAAATAACCTAGTTGTACATCGTGGTCCTTATGACATCGTTGCGGTAATGGATGAAAGTGTAAATGCCGAGCCGGTCGTTGTAAAAGATCTTGTAATCGATTTGTTTGATCCTCAGCTTCCGATATTAAATGGCAAGACTGTAGTGTCGGGAGCGCAAGCTTACCTATATAACTTATCAAGAGTTAATAACAGAGCCAAACCGCAAGTGCTTGCAACTGCTGCGAGAGTTTATAATGAGGAAACCACAAGCAACAGTTATAGTTTTATAGCCAAAAGTCCGATTAATACCCTCAATAGCATGAGGGTACTTTTGCCAAAAGCATTCAAAAAAGTGCTCGCTACTAATGCCGAATCCGGCGAGATTAAAGAACTTAAAGCAATGTGGGACGAGCGTTCTAAAACAGTATATCTTGGCTTTCCGAATAACCCGGAAGGTGTGAAAATCGTCATTTTCTGGTAACAACTAATATATCCACAGATGACTTACAATTCGATTAAATCTTTATTACTGGGAGCAGGCTTATTTCTTGGGTTGGCTTCAGGCTATTCGCAAGACAATCTAATCTACTCCCTTAAACATAATGAAAGTGAGAATAGCGCAGGCTCTTTTAAATTTACGCCAATAGTAAATGCGGAAGCTACATCTATTAAGGATCAGAAATCTTCCGGTACCTGCTGGAGTTACAGCACGAACTCTTTTTTAGAGTCTGAAATGATCAGAATAGGGAAGAAGCCGGTAGATATCGCAGATTTATACACTGCTAGAAACACTTATATCGAAAAGGGTATCAATTATGTAAGGATGCATGGCGCATTAACATTGGGAGATGGAGGAGCTTGCCATGATGTGATCAACATGTTTGCTAAATATGGTGCCATGCCTCAGGAGGCCTACCTAGGTAATGGCTACGGAACCGGAAGAACATCTGACAGGATGAACGCGGTCACAAAAGTGATCCTGGAAAAGGCAGTTAATACTCCTGAAGGTAAATTTAATCCAAACTGGAAAGCGCAATATATCAGAGCAATTGATTCTTGTATGGGTGCAGTACCCGAAAGTTTCAGTTATGAAGGGAAAACCTATACACCTAAAACATTCGCCTCGGAAGTTGTAGGGATAAACCCGGTAGACTATGTGGAGCTATCTTCGTTTAACACATCGCCGTACTACAAAAAAGCGGTACTAATGGTCCCTGATAATTGGTCTTATGATCAGGTTTATAATGTTCAAATGGATGACATTACCAATATTATTGATAATGCTTTGAAGGGTGGATTCACTATTGCCTGGGCTACTGATGTTAGCGAGAAAGGTTTCAGCTGGAAAAATGGCATTGCCTATGTCCCTACAAAAGATGTACAGGATATGACGGCAGATGAAAAGAGAAACATGTTCAACGGTCCTAAACCGGAGAGACAAATTACAGTTGAAATGCGTCAGGCCTCATTTGATAACTATCAGACCACTGATGATCATGGTATGCAAATCACAGGTATAGCTAAAGACCAAAACGGGAAAGAATATTATATAGTGAAAAACTCATGGGGTACGTCAAATGATTACAAAGGATATCTTTATGTAACCAAGAACTTCGTGAAATATAAAACAACGGCTTTTCTACTTAATAAGAATGGGATTCCAGCTGAGATTAGAAAAAAATTAGCGTTATAGTTAAGCAGAGGAGCATTAAAATAGGCACTTAGAACCTAAAATCCGTAGGATAACTTAAATCCATGTTCCACACGTTTGTTTCCATCATAAGCGAACCCGTATGTAGCTCTAAAAATCAGGCGTTGTAGTCCAAAATAGAATTCTTTATAATCCCTTTTATCCGGTTGAGTTAGGTAGCTAGCACCCACGATTTCTTCAAATTTGCCCTTACGTACTAATGGAATTTTGCTGCTGAAGAGGCCCGAAAAGTTATGCTCAATATGTGCCTCAATGTATTGCTGCTTAGTGCTGAATTGGTAGAAGTCAAGGAATAAAAACCTTCTCAATTCTGGTTTCACAAACAAGGCACTGTTGCCACGGAAGTGCTTGAAGTCGGGATAATACACGTTGTCGTTGTTAAAGAACTTGCCCGCCCCGGCTATGAAGGAGAAATAACCCCATAGACCTGCGCTGATCCTATCTTGTAGGATGGAGAAGTTAACTATGTCATAGTCCACAGAGCTATTTAGAATGCCATTAATACCTTTTCGATAGTTTAACATCAGCGTAGGGTATTTAGATTCCTGATAAAATTTTCCGTCCGGGCGTGTTATATATTGTTGGTTAAAAGTATAAGTGAGGGCACCACTCAGAGTTAGTGCAGTATAGTTTGGAAAGAGCGGTGTTTCTACGTCAGGACTGAAAGGATTGTTCGAGGTAAATTCTTTGTTCTTAACATCTCTTATTTTGAAGGAGGTGTTGTTCACTAATGTAGAATTTCTTGAAAGGTCCGCTACAATGCTTACTTGTAAACCATTAAAAAGCTCTCTTGTAGTTCCGATATTTACAAACTCTTTCTTGTAGAATTTGATGAAATTGGTTTCAAATAATAAGGAGTTTACGGAGTTTGCTAACAGCGTCATTGTGCCTAAGGGATTCAGGTCGTAGATGCCTGATCCTCCACTTACGCTGATATTGGCACGTTTAACCGGATCGTAATAATAGTTGGCTGTTAGGTTAGCCGTAAATTCTTTACTGGCAAAGCCATACCTCGCTTCTGGCCTTATGCTGTAATATTTTCTGTCTTCAAGATTTTTCAGATATGTGACGCCATAATTTATTGCGAAACCTTCAACTGTATTATAGATAAGCGCTTTCAATATAGGGTCAAAGCTTAAGGACTTTTTCTCGAAGCGATTGTTAATAGTATAACCAGAAACTAAAAGCTTAGCGATGCCGAACTTATTGTTTACTCGTTCAATCGAATCAAGGTATTTCTTGGACGTTTTTAATGCAGCTACGCTGTCTTTGCGAACATAATCCCTGCTTTCTTCAGCTGTTAGTGGAATTGGTCTGTTGTTAAGCCAGAACAAAGAATCTTTTTTGGTAACTGCTTTGGTGATTTTAAGTATCTCCCCTGTAAAATATCCCTTGGGGAATTCTGGATGAATATTGTAGTTGCTGTAGACACCAACATAATAGCCTTCAAACTTGAAACCCAAAACATTTCCATTGAACTGGAAATTGACGTTGGAAGGCATATAAGTGTTTCCTACTTTAAGAAACTGCTGAGATATTTTTAAAGTATCGATCAAGTTGACACCCGAGTTTTTCGAAAGGTAAACATCGGCGTCAACGATATGCCAGCTTTCATCCTGTATGTAAATCACCCCTCTAAATACTGGATCATGTTCTCTGCGTGGAATCACCTGAATTTTATTGATGGTAGCACCAGCATCGCTAGTTACTCCCAGCAACTTATACCGATAAAAACTCATAGCGTTATCAGCAATAGGCGATACAAAGCCCCTCGAGCTCAATGTATTTTCCAAAAGAATATTTTGGTAGAAGTTAACCATCAGATCTGAGGCCTTATTAAAGCTAAAAGCATTATTTCTGCCGGCTACCTTTGATGATACCATTTCCTCATGAATTTTGTCAGGTTGTTGAAAGGCAAAGCTTGACGTAGATTCGGACAAATAAAGTATTCCTTTTCTATTGGTGTCGAGATCCAACGTTTTCTGAATATCTCTGCCGAAGAATTTCTTGGGGGCACCAACAAGCTTTTGGACGCCCTTAATATATACTTTAGTATTAAATTCTTTGACCTCAGTTAGGTGGAACTTTCGCTGTTTAATGGCTTGTCGGATGATCTCATAAGCTGGATCTTCGGCATTTCCATCTATAATGACTCCGGTAAGACTGTATGCCTCAGCAGTGAGCACCACATTCTCTGTATGAATTGCATTTACTGTTACGTTTAGCTCTTTAGATTTGTAGCCAATTGCCCGATATACAATAGTATATGTTCCCTTATCCAATGCCAGACCATATACTCCATCAACATTCGCAGAAGTTCCTTTGGTTGTGCTTTTGATGTAAATCGATGCAAACGGTACAGGTTCTCCATCAGCATCTTTTACAGTACCGCTAAGTTTCAATTGCTGAGCAGAAATACCCAAGGCGTTTAGTAAAAGGAAAATGGTAAAGTATATGTTCTTCATTATCAGAATTAAGTTTTAAATATCGGATTTGTTCACTGAGTTAACACATTTTTAGTGTTAAAGTTTGTTAAGCACTATTAAATTAGGTTGTTAGGTAAAGACGAATATTTCATAACTTTGGTTGCAACAACTTATCATTATGTATAAAACTTTATTGCCTATATTACAACAGGAGCTTCAACAAATAGAAAATGACGGTCTGTTTAAAAAGGAACGTATCATAGTCACACCCCAAGGTCCTATCATCAAGATCAGTACTGGACAGGAAGTAATAAACTTTTGCGCCAATAACTATCTTGGACTGTCTTCTCATCCTAATGTTATCGATGCAGCAAAGAAGGCGATTGATAAATATGGTTATGGTATGTCTTCTGTACGGTTCATTTGCGGGACGCAGGATGTGCACAAAGAACTAGAGGCAAAGCTTTCACAATTTCTTGGTACTGAGGATACGATCCTATACGCTGCGGCGTTTGATGCTAACGGGGGTGTCTTTGAACCTTTGTTTAACGATCAGGATGCCATTATTTCTGATGAATTGAACCATGCTTCTATAATTGATGGGGTCCGCTTGTGTAAAGCAAAACGCTTCAGATACAAAAATGCAGATATGGCTGATCTGGAGCAACAATTGATTGCAGCCAAAGATTCAAGACACAGAATTATTGTTACTGATGGAGCTTTTTCAATGGACGGTGTTGTGGCTCCATTGGATAAGATTTGTGACCTCGCGGATAAATATGAAGCCTTGGTGATGATCGATGAATCGCATTGTACCGGCTTTATGGGCAAAACAGGCAGAGGCACTCATGAGCACTTTAATGTCATTGGCCGGATTGACATTATAACAGGCACCCTAGGCAAGGCGCTCGGTGGTGCATCCGGCGGTTTTACGTCAGGTAAAAAGGAAATCATTGACATGTTGCGTCAGAGATCAAGACCTTATTTGTTTTCTAATACGCTGGCACCTGCTATCACAGGAGCTTCTGTGGCGGTACTAGACCTTTTAAGCGAAACTACTGAACTAAGAGATAAGCTGGAAAGCAATACTTCCTATTTCCGTAAAAAAATGACGGAAGCCGGTTTCGATATTAAAGAAGGCGTACATCCAATTGTTCCAGTGATGTTGTATGACGCGAAGTTGGCGCAGGAATTTGCGGCAAGAATGCTGGAAGAAGGAATCTACGTGATTGGATTCTACTATCCTGTAGTTGGTCAGGGTAAGGCCAGAATTCGTGTTCAGCTTTCTGCGGCGCATGAGCAGCACCATTTAGACAAAGCTATAGCTGCTTTTACAAAAGTTGGTAAAGAACTTAGTGTTATTAAATAGCTGTATATTTGCACCATGTTACAAGGCAAAATAACACAATATTCAGAGGAGATTAATGCATTCTTTACTACAAATGCAAATGAATTAGAACAATTCCGTATCCGGTTTCTTGGTGCAAAGGGAATCATTAAAGATATTTTTGAAGAATTTAAATCTGTTTCTCCAGAAGCGAAAAGAGTTCTTGGGAAGGTTTTAAACCAGTTTAAGCAACTTGCTGAAGATAAATATCAGGAACTTAAAGATCAGAGCGCTGTTATTGAAGTGGCGAAAGACAACGGGATGGACCTTACCTTATCGGGCGAAGGTTTTGAGATAGGTTCCCGTCACCCATTAGCTTTGGTTAGAAGAGAGATCATTGAAATATTTAATAAGCTTGGATTTGTAGTTGAAGAGGGTCCTGAGATTGAAGACGACTGGCATAATTTCTCGGCACTTAATTTTCCGGAAGAACATCCTGCAAGAGATATGCAAGACACTTTCTTCATAAAAAAGGGTGGTGAAAATGGAGACATTGCTTTGCGGACACACACATCCTCTGTGCAGGTAAGGATGATGGAGAGTGGGAAACCTCCATTCAGAGCGATCATGCCAGGCCGCGTTTATAGAAATGAAGCTATTTCTGCCCGTGCACATTGTTTCTTTCATCAGGTTGAAGGATTATATGTTGATGAGAATGTTTCATTTGCGGATCTAAAGCAAACATTGTTTTACTTTGTACAGGAGTTGTATGGTGAGGGAACAAAAGTTCGTTTCAGACCCTCGTATTTTCCGTTTACAGAACCATCTGCTGAAATGGATATTTCTTGTACCATTTGTAAAGGTGCAGGATGTCAGATGTGTAAGTACAGCGGTTATGTAGAAATTCTAGGCTGCGGCATGGTAGATCCCAATGTTTTGGAGAACTGCGGCATAGATAGTAAAAAATACAGTGGTTTTGCATTTGGAATGGGTATTGAGAGAATCGCTAACCTTAAGTTTGAGATAAAGGATTTAAGATTATTCTCTGAGAACGATACCAGATTTTTAAAGCAATATAAAAGTGCTCTGTTCTAATGAGTAAAGGTTGGGTTCGGGTGGTTTCAATGTTCCTGGTCATGCTCGGAGGATGTGGTAAGGAATCAGAAAATATACCCAACGTTTTTGTTCAGTATAGTGTTACAGTACAAGAATTTAATATAAAGGCGGTTAATAGAGTCTTGTTAGTTCCGGGTCATGGTGTTAAAGGCCTTATGATTGTGGCAACTGGTTCAGGTTATGTTGCTTTTGATAGGTGCAGTTCAGTTAGTCCTCAGAGCGCTTGTGCAGTTGAGCCAGATGACAATGGTATCACTGCTACTGATCAATGCACGGGAGCAAAATATTTACTTACAGACGGTACCCCTCAAAAGGCTCCAGCAGTGAGAAGCTTAAAAATGTATACTACGTCATTTCGTGGTGGGCAAGTTATAAATGTCAGCAACTAATTAATGGAACCAGAAAAGATTAAAGAAAGTATAATTAGAGCGGCAAAGGACCTTTTCAGGAAGTATGGTTACCATAAAACCAGCGTAAATGAGATTGCCAAGAAAGCCAGAATTGCCAAAGCTACGATATATAAGTATTTCGAAAGTAAAGAGCAGATTCTGGATGCTATTCTTATGAACTACCTCGATCTTAACCTTCATGAGATCTTAAAAAATAAGGCGCAGTTTGCAGACGAAGAAGAGCATTTGAAAGCCTTGATTATGAAAACCTGCAGGCTTACCTATACGGTTTGCAACGAGTTTATCGGCTGGGACTTTGTGCGCGAAAATGCCAACTCACAAGAGTTTCTTAAGCACCTATCAGATCAACTCGAATCTCTTTTACTTTCAGCTTACCTGGAACTTGATCACTTCAAAAATAATCCTTCCCGTAAGGAGGGTCTTGCATTTCTACTAAAAGCGAGTAAAAGTATTTGCTTCTCTTTCGCCTTCACCTCGGTAAGCGATTCTGACGTTCGCAAAAACTTTGTGAGCTTTCAAAAGGAACTCTTACCGTTTCTGGTTAAGGCTGCATTATAAATTTGTTAATTCCTATATACCGTTTTGGTTTTCGGTATAAAAATGCTCATATTTGATTTATTAGGCATAATAAAACTATGAGTAAAGAAACATTAGAGATTTCAGTTTCTGTACAGGAGAACTTCGATATGAGTTTTCGTCACGTTGAAGGTGGCCTTGACTTGTTGCTTAGCATCTTGGTTATAGCGTTCATAAAAGGCGAAAAAGCTTAGAAACTGCTGAAAAATTCAGGAGTAAGATACCCGACAAAAAAAAACCTGTAAATTTGTCGGATAATGAGTAGAAATAGAAAATCCGGTATAGTCACGATTCTGCCTAATTTAAGTATTATAGATATCGCGGAAGAAGGAAAAGGAGTCGGTAAAGCCGATGAGCTGGTTGTATTCGTCGACAAAGCTATTCCTGGAGATGTAGTTGATGTGCGCATAGTAAAGAAGAAGAAAAATTTCGCGGAAGCTGTTATTGAAGGTCTGATCACAAGGTCTGAACTAAGAACGGATCCATTTTGTCAGCATTTTGGCGTTTGTGGAGGTTGCAAATGGCAACACATGAGCTACGAAGCACAACTTACCTTCAAGAGTAAAAATGTAGAGGCTGCTTTAAAGCGATTGGGCAAAATCGACACATCAGGGATGGAACCTATTCTTGGATCAGCAGAAAATAAATATTACCGTAATAAACTTGAATATACCTTCTCTAATAAACGATGGTTAGATAGGCAGGATATGGCTGAGCGATCAGAAGATCTGGAAGGACCGGATGAGAAACTGGAGATGAATGCTTTAGGCTTCCATGTACCTCTACGCTTTGATAAGATTCTCGACATTCAACATTGTTACTTACAAGCTGAGCCATCAAACTCGATAAGAAATAGCGTTCGCACTTATGCCTTAAATAACGGGTTAACATTTTATGATTTGCGTAACCATGAAGGAAATCTAAGAAACCTGATCATCAGAACTTCATCCACAGAGGAAGTAATGATTATTGTTGTTTTTGCGTATGCAGAGCTAGAGGTCATCAATGGTTTGATGGAATTCATAAAGTTAAATTTTCCAGAAATAACTTCGTTACAATACATTGAGAATCAAAAGAAAAACGATACCATCTTTGATCAGGAAGTGATTACCTATTCTGGGAGGGATCATATTTTTGAAGACATGGAGGGTTTAAAGTTTAAAATTGGCGCGAAGTCATTCTACCAAACAAACTCTGACCAAGCCTATGAATTATATAAGATTACCAAGGAATTTGCTGATTTCCAAGGGGATGAACTGGTTTATGACCTTTACACAGGAGCAGGAACTATTGCCAACTTTGTGGCAAGGAGCGTAAAGCAAGTTGTCGGTATTGAATATGTGCCGACTGCGATCGAAGACGCCAAGTTTAACTCGGGTATAAATGATATCCATAATACCATTTTCTATGCGGGAGATATGAAAGATATTTTGACTGTGGAGTTTATAGAGGAACATGGGAAACCGGATGTGGTGATTACTGATCCACCAAGAGCAGGTATGCACGCTGATGTAGTGGAACGTTTACTCGAGATGGAGGCAGAAAAGATTGTATATGTGAGCTGCAATGCAGGTACGCAGGCCAGAGATTTGGCTTTGCTAAATGTAAAGTATCAAGTTGAACGCATCAAGCCTGTTGACATGTTTCCACATACGCAGCATGTGGAGAATGTAGTATTGTTAAGATTGAAGAAATAGTTAGCCAACATACCTTATGGATATAGAAGAATTATTGCCGAAGGAACCGGAACAAGATAAACCGGAGACAACCAAAAGTCCACTTATCAGTTTAGAGAAAGACCTCGAACTATATGCCGAGTCAATTCGCGAAATCTCGGGGGAGATTATGATGGAAGGATTATCTACTAATCCCATTTTTCTTGCCCATCAACACGTAGTAAATATTGGTGAAATAATCTTGGACAGGACAGAGTTGAACACTGACTGGACTATTCAGGCCAGTACAGTCGAAGAGTTTGTGGAAAAGGGAATTATTACTCCCGAAAAAAAGGCATTGTTCCTTAAGAATTACAAAAAGCCTGAAGAGTATATGTGTTTGTTTGTAGTGACACCTGAGGGGGCCAATTTTGTATTTTATCCTTATAAAAAAGGAAATAGATAAAAGGTACAAAAAAA
>JACMPF010000077.1 GCA_014377665.1 Pedobacter sp.
AGTAATATCTTTTCGGGGTCGCTATAATATAAGTTCAAGAAATTACTAATAGAACCGTCCATGTAAACCACGCTTTTTCCACTTTGCAACCTAATATTTTTAATAAAAAGATCACGATCTGTAAAGTTTAACGAGATATTAGTGTTGGTAAATTTTACATGGCGGGGCACGTAACTCACGTCGGCATTTTTTATCTCAACTAGTCCCTTCACAAATGGTTTAGCTAATTTAAAGTCGACAATATCTGCACGATAGGCAAGTGATACATTTGCAGTTCCTTTACCAAACTTTAAAACGTCATCACCCATGGCATTGTTCAGGTTCTTAATGTCAAAATTAGATTTGAACATTCCGGTAGCAATTGGTCTATTAAGGTCATTTATGGACGCAGTATCAATCGAAAATGGCATGTTTTCATAAGCTCCTTTAAAGTTAAAAAGCTTGATTGCCGAATTCTGATCGGTGTGGCCTTTTCCTTGTTCAAAATTGTTAGTAAATATGCCAGTAAAATTACAGTTTGAAACAATTCCCCCGGGAGTGGTCAATTTATTATTCTTAACGATAGCTTTGACGTTAATTTCCGGATCACCACCAGGCCCCATATTCCCTGCAATTGTGCAGGTTACGTCGATGGATTTATCCAAATTAAACATATTCAATCTTGAACTGATGTTTGGGGCTAGTAATCCCGCGGCATTTTTCCACATGATATCATTGGCCTGGATATTAATAAAAAAGTCAGTATTACTCTTTGACATATCAAATTTTGCACCAATAACGAAAAGATCCTTTCCAATATTAAGCGTGTTAGGAGTAACAGTGATCAGACCTTTGGCTTCTTCATAAGTAAGTTTAAAAGGTCCTTCCAAGAGCTGATCCTTAATAAAACTACCTCTTTTAGTATTAAACGCAAGACTTTTTGCAATGGCTTTTAGGTTTACTTTTGCTTCCCAATCAGACCATGAATAATCAATATTGCCATCCAGGTCATCAACAACAAAATGAAATAGCTTATTCCCTTTCTTATTGTCCACCAAGAAATTCACATTGTTTAGAGAAAGTCTCCGAATTTCCAAGTTAGACTCGCTGTTCTCTTTCTTTTCAACCTTGATATTCGATTTCTTCTTGAAAATGGCTGTGTTGCTATACCCATTGCTATCTGTATATAAGTAAATGCTGGCATTGTTTATCCCCATCTTCTTGATCTGAATAGTTCCGGTCAACAATTTCAAAGCATTTACCGAAACTTCAATATCCTTAGCTTCCAAAAGGGAGTGCTTGTGTTGTTCCCAAAGGCTGTCTCGGACAATAACGTTATTTAAACGCATTGAAACACCGGGAAATCCTCTCAAGAAAGTTGGCTCCATACTTTCTATAGTAATCTGTCCACTAATGCCTCCATTAAGTTGCTTCGTAATTGTAACCAGCAACTCTTTTTTGTGAGCATTAACATACCAGGCGAGACCGATAAAAACCAGTATCACTAATCCAACTAATATTCCGAAAATTCTGAGTGCGATTTTAGACCAGCGAGGCATCATTTGTAGTTTATGATTAGGTTGTTATGTTTTTCTAACTCAATAGGTATGCCAATTGATTACATCTTTATCCGCAGAATTGTACCTTTGACAATTAATCACATCACATGGTAGTAAAAGATAGTAATGGCAATCAGTTAAATAACGGCGACTCCGTAATTCTTATAAAAAGCTTACCTGTAAAAGGCACATCAATCACTCTAAAAAAAGGCACGGTAATAAAAAATATCAAACTTACTGAGGATGATGCTGAAGTCGACTGCAAAGTAGAAAAAATGAGAATCGTACTTAAAACTGAATTTCTTAAAAAAGGTTAGTCTGCCAACTCAGACACCTTAATTCCCAAACCCTGGCTAGTCTCGGTTCTGATCTCACAACCTCCGTACCTAACTCAAGGACATCTCCATGTTTTACGTCTTCTTGATCACCTGGAAACGTTGTCCCGCGGTCTCCAATTCCCAGTCTTCCATTTTAGTTGTTGGAACGTACTAGCGAAGTGCTGTTAAACTATCTTGAGGAGATTGTCTCGCCTGATCAATTAAATATTCATTAATTGCAGATTAGGCAACCCAGCAGCGATCATCGGTCGAATATTGGTCAGGCTGCAATTCCTTTAACAAAACGCCAAGAGTTGCGCTCATAATACCAGCACCAATTAATACTACATTCACGGTTTGCGCAGATTTGCTTTTTTTATCGGCTATTTCTGAAATTTTGTGCAAAAGTAATAAACGTGAATAGATTCCACAGGAAAATAGCAGATGAAAATTCTATATATTGCAATTTTAAATGCACTTATTTCATTTATTAGACGGACGTTTTTGAAGTTACTATGAATACCTATCCTCAAATTACTACTTTACGCAAAATCAGACAATTCACATTAGCTACAATTGATGGCTTATCGGAAGCTCAGTTCAACCAAACTCCAGAAGGATTTAATAATAACATCATCTGGAATGTAGCTCACATGGTGGCAGCAGAGCAAGGTGTTTGTTACTTAAGAGCAGGATTAAGAACTGTAGTTGAAAAAGACTTCTACAATGCATACAAACCAGGCGCTAAACCTGAAAAACACATTGCAATGGAAGCGATTAATGAAATCAAATCACTTTTGCTTGCTTCACTTGAAAAATTAGAGCATGATCTTCAAGAGAATATCTTCGGTGAATATTCGCCCTGGTCTACAAGATATGGAGTCGAGATAGGTAACATTCATCAGGCACTTTCTTTTCTTCCTTTTCACGAAGGTATGCACCTAGGATACATTATCGCGCTAAAGCGCTTGATATAGACGCTGCTACTTAAACTGCCCTTTCTTATTCAACAATTCAAAATACTTTGTTAGGTCTAAGCCAAGCGACTTCTCGAAGGAGGCCTTCAAGTCTTCAGGCTGTGGATGCTTGTTTTTCCAGGTCTCAAAATATTGCTTGAATGCTCGATCTATTTTGTCGGTACCTACCTGACTTTCCAATAAGTATAACCAAAGCGCAGTTTTCACATAAGAAATCAATCCGTACTCATCAGACGACTTAAACTTATCAGAAGGGGTCTCAATCGGAGATTCCATAGGTATTTCGATCATCGCTCCATATAAGCTAGCTAGAAAATCTTTCGCAGTAAGTGCTTTAATTTCTGCAGGGATCATCGCTTCTCCGAAAACCGAATTTGTCCGATACTTTTCAGCTTCATACCTAAACTCAAAAAAAGTATTTAAACCCTCATCCAGCCAGGTGTGCTGGCGCTCATTACTGCCCAACATACTCATAAACCAATTGTGGCCAACTTCGTGAGCGATTACCGCATCTAAGCTTTCTTTTTTAGCATCCGGACTGGTAATCAATGTAATTGTTGGGTATTCCATGCCGCCACTAGCATTGTTCTTTGGACCCTCAACCACTTGAACTACAGGGTATTCATACTCACCAACCCAATTGCTGTATTTTTTGACCGCATCTTTTGTATAGTCAATGCTGTTGTTCCAAATTGTACCTGGTTTATTGTGGTAGTAATTAAAGGCTTCAACCACTTTTCCGGAAGCGAGCTTCAGAGTATCATATTGGACCACGAAGTTTTTGTCGGCAAACCACGCAAAGTCGGGGACATTATTCATGACGTAAGTAAGTTTCTTTGTGCCCGATTTATCTTTAGGTACGTATAATACTGGTTTTCCTGTTCTATTCTTCGAATTCTGTGTACCTGTACTCTTATATTGAGCTAATTCATATTCAGTTTGAAGGAGACCGGTTGCGCCAACAATATAGGCTGAAGGCACAGTAATATTAACCTTAAACGATGAGTAGTCGCTATAAAATTCACCCATATCTAAATAGGGAAACTCGTGCCATCCA
>JACMPF010000078.1 GCA_014377665.1 Pedobacter sp.
TATACCAAAGAAAGAATAGGACTCGATAATTGCAAATTAAGGATCAAATTGCTATTGGGATTATTACTTTGATACCAATCGGGGTTTTTTATCGTTAATATTCCAAATAATGAACCCCCCAATTGTATGAAATTATCCCTAAAAAAACAAATCAACACGCTCAAAAAACCAGTGCTTTTGGTTAGCACTCTGTTACTTTTATTCACGAGTTGCAAAAAACAGGACGACGCAACAATACCCCTCAAAACTAAGATGGTTGGCAAGTGGGAAGTAACCAAAGTTGAAACTACCGTAGCTGGTTCTGCCCCTACAACAGTCAATGGCGGGAGTAGTGACTACGTTGATTTTAAGAGCGGCGAGGATGATATAGTAGAGATCAACTTATCTCCTTCACTTCAATCGGGAAGCTATTCCGTAACAGTTGGAAACTCATTTTTCATCTCCATGAATGGTAAACTTTATGCTTGTACGCCAACCCAAATTAGCGATAGCAAGTTTGATTTTACAGCAACAGAAGAAAATGCCACACCAAGTGTAGTCAAGAAGTATTATCTAACCCGGTAAATCATTTTTTAGGGCTAGCGTTATGGTCTTAAGTAAAATGTTTCCAGATTTTCGCAGTCATATCCAAGTTTATTTACTAGGGCGATAATTTCTTAGTTTTTGTAAACATTGGATATGACGTACCGAATCCTATCAGAATCGAGCAGATTGATCTTCCAATTAGGCTCTTTCGTGCGCATGTGATTGTCTTCTCGAATCTGCCGTTAAGAAATGTACTTTGTTTAGTAAGGTAGACGGTCGAGAAGGGAAAACATTTTAAGGAAATGCAAATAATTTTAAGACTTTCTATTTTCTGATCGAAAAATGTACCAGGCCCAGTAGATTAATAGAAATTGGAGGGGTAGCCTAATGATCGCCAGGGTTTTAGAACCGATGGCAGGATGATCCTTAAATACGTCAACAAGATGTAATGGTAAAAACAGTATCATGAGAATGAAAACGCCCATTGCAGCCTGCCTTCGGAATTTTTGTGCTAGGAGACCAATACCTAAACCAACTTCTACAATACCGGTGAAGACATTGGTCAACACAAGCGGCATCCAGTCTGGTATAAAGGGGCCATAAACATTAGGTTTAATAAAGTGATTTATCCCTGCAATAATTAGGATTGCCGCAAATACAAATGCCAGTATGGTCTGAAGTCTTTTCATACAAAAATCTAGAGATGCAAAATAGCAATTTAAGAGTCAAAACGACTATTTTACCGTAAGGCCTGTCTGGTAATTACCATACAT
The DNA here is from genome assembly GCA_014377665.1 of Pedobacter sp. GTDB lineage: Bacteria > Bacteroidota > Bacteroidia > Sphingobacteriales > Sphingobacteriaceae > Pedobacter. The sequence continues at coordinate 1,299 of JACMPF010000078.1, forward strand.
TTTTACTAGTCTATCAGGATTGTTTGTAATGATACCATCTACACCCATTTTTCCTAGAGCAGCCATGTCTTTTTCTTCGTCAACAGTCCATGGCAAAATAAGCATCTTTAACCCATGTACTTTAGCTACCATTTCCGAATCTACGGAAAGATAGTTGGGACTATAGATATCGGGTATGAACCCTAACTTATCCAGGTCTCCTTCCAATCCAACATCTCCTTTACCTACAGCTAATAGGGCTAGCTTAATTTTCGGCTCTTTCTTATGGAGGATTTGAAGCGTACGAACATCAAATGACTGAATAGTTAGGCGATCCTTAATTGATTTTTTATTGATCACTCCCATCAAAGTCTTCACAAATACATCAGGGGATGGATTATAGATCCCGTCGCCGGCAGGTGATATTTTTGTTTCTATATTGTAATAGACAGGCTTAAGTTTTTTTGCTTTTACATAAGCTTCAACACTATCAATCAAGTCACTTAGCAAGGGCTTGTATGTTTTCATTTTTACCTGTTCCGGAAAGCGCGAATGGGGTTTGCTACCTGCGTCAAAACGGCTAATACTGTCGTATGTCATTTTGTATAGGGACATGCCCTTCTCTTCCTCTTTGAGAATATCGGCGCCATTAGCCTTGCGCATAAATTCTGATGACATATAAGCATCGTGGGAAACGACTACCTTTCCATCGCCAGATATTACTACATCCAGCTCAAGGGTTTTAACCCCTATTTTAACACCATTAAGCATAGCCGCGATTGTATTTTCAGGCATTAATGCCATGCCACCCCGGTGGCCCTGAACATCTATTTTTTGTTGCCCGAAAGCTGTAGCCGATAATAGAGCTACCGTAAATTGGATTAGTATAAGTTTCTTTTTCACAGCGCAAAGTACTCATCTAAATTTGTTCTGAAAGTTAACGGACTATTAAGTTTCGTTCTTTTTACCAGGTAGCGTGCTTAATCCTTGCCAAAAATACCTGGTTGTGAAGAACACTATCTTAACATTGGGCTTGAATTCTAAATTTTAAACAGCGGTTTCTTAATCAACAAATAAATTCTAGTTAACAATAGAACAACACCTTCGTAACATAAAATTATACTCATAAATATGTTTAAAAATCTACTATTCGCAGTTTTATTACTGTGTTTTTGTGTAAAGAATCCTGTGCTCGCGCAGACTACACAAGCATCGATTGTTGGTGTTGTTTCCGATGAGACGCAGAAGCCTATTCCCGGCGCTTCCGTTCAGGTGAGAAACAACTCTACAGGTTTCACCACCAGAACGTCAACAGATTCAAAGGGAGGATTCTTATTCAAAGAGCTTCCACTAGGCGGACCTTATTCTGTAAAGGTTATCTTTATTGGATATGGTGAACAAACAAGGACTGGCTACATGCTAAACCTTGGAGACGTGGTAAAGGTGAACGTTAACATGCAGGAAGCAGCTCAGAACCTTCAGGGTGTAGAGGTTAATGCATCCGGCTTAAAAAATAAGGTGAAGACTTTTGGAGCTTCAACCGAGATCAGCGCTAAAACAATGAATCAATTGCCTGTTAACGGTCGTAATTTTTCCAATTTAATGGATCTTTCTCCATTGAGCCGCGGCAGCGGAATCTCGGGCCAGTTGGCTTCCTCAACCAATTATACTATTGACGGTATGAACGCTAAGAATCCGACCTCTGCAGGAAGTACCACAAGTCGTAGCGGTGCTCCATATTCAATTTCAATCGAGGCAGTTCGTGAATTCAAAGTGGTGACTAACCAATACGACGTAACATTTGGTAGATCTGGTGGCGGCTCGGTTACCGCAGTTACTAAATCAGGAACAAACACAGTTAGTGGTAGTGCATTTACATACGGAAGAGCTGACTGGCTGGCCAGTCCTTATGACATCAGAGGAATTAAACGTAATAACGATTTCTCGACCTATCAATATGGATTTACCTTGGGCGGACCAATCATCAAGGATAAACTACATTACTTTGTAGGACTAGATCATCAGAAGGATTCACGCCCGCTGATTATTGCGGATATCAATGGTGCTGAAGATGAAGCCAGATTCAGAATCACTAATTCCACATTGACTAGATTCGTTGACATTGCCAGAACGAAATATGGTGTAGCAAATACTCCTCAATACGGTACGTTTGATAAAAAACGTGGTAGCGATGCAGCATTCGCCCGTGTTGATTGGCAGATCAACGATAAGAACTTATTGACTGTTCGTGACAATTATACCAACGACAGAAATCCATTGGGTTTAGGTGATAATACTGCGATCAACTTCTATGAAAGTTATGGTAACGATAAGAACGTCGACAATAGCTTACTGGCAACTTTACGTTCGACGATCAGCAGCAAGTTAACTAATGAATTAAAAGTTCAGCATTTGTATACTTTCCAGGCAAGTACTCAAAACGATCAGCTGAATTTTGCGATCCCAAGGGCAATTGTAGGGAATATCCAGTCAACATTGTCCGACGGTTCATCGGCAGCTACTGCAATTCAAATTGGTGGTCACCGTTTTGCACAGGAGGGTTTCACCAACAATGTTTTTCAACTGGTTGACAACCTATATTACAATACAGATAATATCAAATATACATTTGGTTTAGATGTGATGTATACCCGTGCTAAATCACTGTATGGTAGTGAGGTAAATGGAAGATTCGAGTATACGAACTCGACTGCTGGTTCCTCTTTAGACAATTTTAACAACCTCATTCCAAACCGGTTTTATCGTGAGGTACCGTTGGTGGCTGACTTAACTGTCAATGCAGGTATCTGGAATACTGCTGCATATGGTCAAATGCAAACAAAGTTGGCTCCGGGCTTAGATTTTGTTGGCGGTTTGCGTGTGGATTACAGCGCTTATCCAACCTCACCGCTTAACCAAAAGCTATTAGATGAAGTTGGAGTAAGAACAGATTACAATCTAAAACAATTCCTTATCCAACCGAGAGTTCAGTTTGACTGGGACATAAATGAAAAGGGAACTGACTTTGTTCGTTTTGGAGCAGGTATATTTGGTTCAGATGTTAATAATTATGTAACAATCAATAACTTGACTTTTGATGGTAAGCATCTTGCTACGGTTGACGTTTTTGGTAATGATGTTCCAAGGCCAGACTTTGTGGGTTATAGAAATGGTACTGTGGCTACACCTTCATTAACTGCTTTACAACTGCCAACTATTAACACCTATGCGGAAGAAGCAAAGATTCCAGTAGTTTATAAGGCAAATTTATCTTACAATAAATTATTGACAGACAAATTAAAAGTGGGTATTACCGGATATGTTTCAATAGGACGTAACAACTATATGTATGTAGATAGAAATATGGCAGCAAATCCATTTTTCAGGTTACCAAACGAAGACAATCGTCCAGTTTTTGTGCCTGTAATGCCAGCTAACGGTGCTCCGGATTGGAAAACAGGCCGTATCAGCAATAGCTTTGGAAGAGTACTTGAATTGAATAGTAAAGGTAAAGTCAACCAGTTCGCAGTGGTATTGGATGCAACATGGAATTATTTCATGGATGGTCAGATTTCCGCCAGTTATACATTAAATGATGCGAAAGACAACACTTCTTATAACGGTAACGTGGCTAACTCAGCTACCTTATCATTACCGGTAAAAGATGATCCAAGAAATCTTAGCAACATAACTTACTCTGATAATCAGTTCAGAAATAAAGTGGTAATCTATGGTACGCTTCCTACTTTCTACGGTGTTACCATCGGTGTTCGTTATTCAGGAATCGGCGGTACACGTTACAGCTTATTATCAGGGACGAACAACAATGGTGACTTTGTAGCAACTAACGACCTTGCTTACATCTTTGATAAAAACAATGCTGCTGTGCCTCAAAATGTGCGTACAGGTTTACAAACTATCCTTGATAATCCTAAAGCCAGCCAGAGTTTGAAAGATTACATCACTAAATATTCAGGTCAGATTGCTCAACGAAACGGTGGAGTGAACGATTTCTTTGGGATCGTAGATATCAGGGTAGCTAAGAAAATCAAAGTGTATAATTCACATACGTTAGAAGTTTCCGGAGATATTTTCAACTTCGCTAACTTATTGAATAAGAAGTGGGGCGTGAATGAAAGTTTAGGAAACCAAGCATTGTATGCGCTGAATGGTACTGCGGCGGTAGCTGCAACACCGACTGCTCCAGCAATCCCAGCTGTTCCAAACTACAACGCAACAACCCAGGCTTTCAACTATAGGGTTAACAATGCTGGTATCGTTGTTCCTTCGGGAAATCCATATCAATTCCAGATTGGATTGAGATACGGATTCTAAGATCAGATAATAGCAATTACTTTAAAAGTCGCCTCCTAATAATTGTGAGGCGACTTTTTTATGGTAACCGCTTTACCGAACTCATGCAGGCAATCGTGCTATCCATGAAGATATTCTTGAAACAAGTTGCCTTAGTTATGGGGAGTGCAATGGTATTTCTTTTATTGGTTTGGGGAAGGCTTCAGACACTAGTGCAGGCCAGTGCTCACATAAAACAGACATAGAGCACATCTTGTACACAAAAAGGTACCCGTTTGTGGGTTTTGTGTGAACAATGTGTGAACAATGGCTGAACAGGCCTGCTCCACCATATAAGCTCAATAACAAGCGACATCAAACTATAACAGTTATTTAACAATTTGGTAGTTAGAAGATTAGGTTGTTTTCACTTCTTGAATTAGTAATTGCTTAAATTCATAAAAATTTTCGAATATTGGCCAGTTAAGCCCATATTTAGAAAAAAAATATGGGCTTTTTGTTTCGAAATTGTTGTTAATTTGATGCAAAATGGCAAACGGCAAATACAATTTTAATTGGTCAGTACTTTTTAAATGGGCATTGTTGTTACTGATTGTAAGCATTGCTGCAGGTACATTGTCGGCCATATTCCTCAGTTCACTCAATTGGGTTACCGACTTAAGGGAGTCACATAGGTGGTTGATTTACCTGCTGCCTTTAGCAGGTTTGGCAATAGGCCTGGTTTATCACCACAGTGGAAAGAATGTTGAGCGCGGAAACAACCTTGTATTTGATACCATTCACAATCCCAAAGCTGTTATTCCTTTCAAAATGCTTCCTTTAGTATTAGGGGGCACCCTGATCACTCACTTGTTTGGAGGATCGGCGGGAAGAGAAGGGACCGCATTGCAGATGTCAGCATCTGCTGCTGATCAACTCCACAAACCTTTCAAATTAACCTCCGGAGAGCGAAGCATTTTATTGATCGCCGGTTTGAGTGCTGGTTTCGCTTCGGTATTTGGAACGCCCCTGGCTGGCGCGATCTTCGGAATTGAAGTATTGCTCCTAAGAAAGTTTCCTTTGAAAGCGATTGTCCCATCGCTTATAGCTGCCTATCTTGGAGCCTTCGTGACTGAACTTTGGGGAGTTGGACACACCCATTATCACATTGCTGAAATACCCTCGCTTTCTATAAAAGGGATGGGTTTTGGTATTCTTGCAGGGGTATTATTTGGGTTGTCGGCAGTACTTTTTGTGAAATCAACCCACTACATCTCTCGGTTTTCAAAGCTCATCAGCTATGCTCCATTGAGACCTTTGATTGGTGGCGTGTTGGTTGTATTGGCGTTTCTCTTGCTTAATAGCACTAAATACCTCGGTTTAGGTGTTCCTGAGATCCTGAAATCTTTTGAAGAGCCTTCTTTGCCCCAAGATTTTCTGCTGAAGATCTTGCTTACGGCAATCACCTTAGGCTTCGGTTTTAAAGGTGGGGAAGTCACCCCGCTATTCTTTATAGGAGCTACTTTGGGTAGTGCACTTTCCTTAATTTTGCCTTTGCCGGTTGGCCTGCTTGCTGGAATGGGTTTCGTTGCGGTATTCTCTGCTGCGGCAAAAACGCCAGTTGCCTGTTGTTTTATGGCCATTGAGCTCTTTGGGATTTCTTGCGGAATTTATGTAGGCATAGCATGTATTGTTGCCTATTTGGTTTCCGGCAGACAGGGAATCTATAACTTTCCAGAGAACCAAACGCCCAGGCATTTCCTTTTCGGGTCCTTCGCTCTATTTTCCTAATCCTTTCCCAAAGCAAGCTATAATTCTTATTTTTGCCTTTTATTAATAGATACACCACGCTGCCGAAGCGTTAACGAACATAGTAGTAATGGATTACCAATTTAAAGAAATCGAGCAAAAGTGGCAAAAACACTGGGCAGAAAATCATACTTTTAAAGCAGAACAAAATAGCTCAAAGCCTAAATTCTACGTGCTTGATATGTTCCCATACCCATCAGGAGCAGGTCTGCACGTTGGTCACCCGCTAGGTTACATCGCTTCCGATATTTTCGCGCGTTACAAAAGGTTAACGGGCTTCAATGTTTTGCATCCAATGGGATACGATTCATTTGGATTGCCAGCAGAGCAATATGCGATTCAAACCGGTCAGCACCCAGCTGTAACTACCGAAACCAACATAAATACGTATAGAACGCAGTTAGATCAGATTGGTTTCTCTTTCGATTGGAGCAAAGAAGTGCGTACCAGTGATCCAGAGTATTATAAATGGACCCAATGGATCTTCATGCAGCTTTTTAACTCCTGGTATAACCTGGAGACTGACCGTGCAGAAGACATCACTACTTTAATTGAAAAGTTCAACAATGCAGGCAGTGCTGATGTTAAAGCGGACTGCGATGAAGATGTGATTTCTTTTATGCCGAGTGATTGGGCAACTATGACCGATGAAGAAAAGCAAGTCGAGTTGTTAAAATATCGTCTGACCTACCTGCGCGAAAGCACTGTAAACTGGTGTGCTGCATTAGGAACCGTATTGGCGAATGATGAGGTTAAAGATGGTTACTCTGAGAGAGGTGGCCACCCCGTTGAGCAAAAGAAAATGATGCAATGGAGCATGCGGATTTCTGCTTATGCAGAGCGGTTGCTTCAGGGCTTGAATACGATCGACTGGCCAGAACCAGTAAAAGAAATGCAACGCAATTGGATTGGAAAAAGCATTGGTGCAAGCGTCAGGTTTGCAATTGAAAATGTTCCTGTTGGCTTGCCAGAATACATCGAGGTTTTTACCACAAGGGTAGATACCATATTTGGTGTTTCTTATCTGGTGTTGGCTCCAGAACATGAATTAGTTGCTGCATTGACTACTCCAGAGCAGCAAGAAGCAGTTTCTGGTTATATTGCGCAGACTAAAAAGAAATCTGAGTTGGACCGCATGGCCGATACTAAAACGGTATCAGGAGCCTTTACTGGAAGTTATGTGATAAACCCAGTCGATGGAACTCGTATCCAGCTTTGGATTGCAGACTATGTACTTGCGGGTTATGGGACTGGTGCGGTGATGGGTGTGCCAAGCGGTGACCAGCGCGACTGGTTGTTCGCAACACATTTCGACTTGCCTATTATTCAGATATTAGACGGACAAAAAAGTATTGATCAACAAGCTGATCCGACGAAAGAAGGAGTATACATCAACTCCGGATTTGTAAATGGCTTGACTTACAAGGAGGCAATTCCTTTGCTTAATGCCTGGTTGGAAGAGAATGGGGTTGGTAAAGCGAAGATCAACTACCGGATGCGTGACGCGATCTTCGGTCGCCAGCGGTATTGGGGAGAGCCTATTCCTGTATATTTTAAAGATGGGTTGCCTTATTTGGTTAAAGAAGAGGAGCTGCCATTGGTGCTTCCTGAAATAGATAAATATTTGCCAACAGAGACGGGTGAACCGCCGCTAGGAAGAGCGGAAGATTGGAGCTATCAAAATGAGTATGAGTATGAGTTGAGTACAATGCCAGGTTGGGCAGGGTCCAGCTGGTATTGGTACCGCTATATGGATGCGCAGAACAGTTCTGAATTCGCTTCTAAGGAGGCAGTTGAGTATTGGAAAGACGTGGATTTGTATATTGGTGGTTCAGAGCATGCGACAGGACATTTATTGTATAGCAGGTTCTGGAATAAGTTTTTGAAGGATTTAGGATACGTGAAAGAGGAAGAACCGTTCAAGAAGTTGATCAACCAAGGGATGATACAGGGACGTAGTAACTTCGTTTACCGTGTGGTTGATGAAGCTGGTCGCGGTACAAATACCTTGGTTTCCCAAGGCTTAAGAAAAGATTATAAAACATCAGCATTGCATGTTGACGTCAATATAGTAGAGAACGAAATCCTGAACATCGAAAAGTTCAAGCTATTTAGACCTGAGTTTGCAGAAGCGGAATTCATACTTGAAAACTGCAAATACATCTGTGGTGTGGAAGTGGAGAAAATGTCTAAATCTAAGTTCAACGTGGTTAACCCTGATGTATTGATCGCGAGTTACGGTGCAGATACGCTTCGTATGTACGAGATGTTCTTAGGTCCGTTGGAGCAAAGTAAGCCATGGAATACCAATGGTATTGAGGGTGTCTTTAAGTTCCTTCGTAAGTTCTGGAGGTTATTCCATAATGATCAGTGGGTATTCAATGTAGAAGATTCGATGCCTTCTAAAGCAGAACTGAAAGCATTGCATAAGATCATTAAGAAAGTTCAGGATGATGTTGAGCGTTTCTCTTTCAATACCTCTGTTTCCAGCTTCATGATCGCGGTGAACGAGCTTACTGATTTGAAGTGTAAAAACCGTCAGGTTTTAGAGGATTTAGTGATAGTTTTAGCATCCTACGCCCCTCATATTTGTGAAGAATTGTGGTCGTTGTTGGGTAATGATGCAGGAAGTTTATCCTTTGCGAAATACCCTACCTTCAGACCAGAATACATGGTAGAAGATGAGTTCAGCTATCCCATTTCTGTAAATGGGAAAACGAGATTGAACTTGAATCTAAGTTTAGCTCTTGATGTTAAAGAGATTGAAGAGCTTGTATTAGCAAATGAGGATGTTCAGAAATACCTTGACGGTAAGA